>NZ_JALBGX010000136.1:0-17397 GCF_023006465.1 Rhizobium sp. PRIMUS64
AGGTGGGCAGGCTGTCGCCGGCGGCCGAGGCGACTTCCGCCCCGGGCGCGCGCAGATCGGTGGCAGCGACGATCGATTTGGTGATCGTCTCGACCGGGCTGGGCTTGCTCGCCAGGATGCGGGTGGTTTCCGCCGCATCGGCGATCGTCTGGGAAGGCTTCACCCTGATATCGGTGAGGATCGTCGACCAGCGCTGCTCGAAAGCGTCGAAGTAAAGCTGCAGCGTCGCCTGGGCGATAGTGTCGACGGTGACGCCGGCGGGATTGGGATCGCCGCGGACCCATTGCTCGTCGAGCGCCTCGCGCGCGGCGTCGGTGATCCCAGGAAGGACGACGGTGCGGTAGCCGGTCGCGGAGAAGAGGCCGGGAATGCCTTCGCTAAGCGGCGCCTTCGATTTCCGCTCGAAGGCCTGTTCGCCGAGCGGCCCCAGCGCGCCTGCCGCACTCCAGGCGGGAAGGGCGCGGGACTCGCGATATTCCCCCAGGATGTCATAGGCGCGGCTGGCGATATTCTCAGAGCGGATGACCTCGCGCGCCTTGGCGATCAGCGCCTTGTCGAGCTCGATCGGCGGCAGCGCACCGCGCGCCATGACATCGGCATGGGCAATCAGCGCATGCCGGGCCGCGGCCCTGCCTTCGTCGGGATAGAGCCTGGTGAACATGTCTTCTGCTTCCAGCGAGGCGAAGTCCGCATTTACCGGGCCGAGCCCGCCGAGCATGCCGTAGAGCTTCAACGCGTCGAAGGTGCGGGTGACGTCGGTGGTCTCGGTCATGTCCTTCTGGAGCTGCACCAGCATGCGCGGCAGGAGCAGCGCGTTCAGCGCCCGCTGATAGGCCTCGCGCTGCCGGCTGGCGACCTTGCCTTCCTGGTCGAGGCCGAGGCTTATCGGCCAGACGCGGGTCTTCGAGAAGTCGGTGGTGACGGCGGCGAGATTGTCGAGCGCCGGCAGGATGCGCAGGAAATCCGCATCCGAAACGTCGCGAACCGGCACGCCACGCACCAGTTGTTCGTAGGCGTCTATGCGTCTTTCCGCGCCGGCCAGGGCCGTGGTGTTCTGGATGTAGGTGGCCGTCCAGCTCGTTAGCACCACGGCAAGCAGCAGGACCGTGGCGGCATAGGCCGCGCGGCGGAAGAGCAACTGCCGCCCTGAAAGCCGCTTGTCGCGGGCGACGAGCGAAGCCTCGCCGAAGATCACCTCCTTGAAGAGCCGCGAGAGGAAATAGCTGCGTCGCATGCGGGGGACGGCGACCGTCTCCTCCCGCTGGGTGCCGGAGGCGAAATAGATGCCGCGCAGCAGCGGCGCCTCCACCAGCTTCGAACCCGAGCAAAGCTCGGTGACGACCTCGTGCAGGCGTTCCTTCAAAGCGGTGAGCTCGGCCGGAAAGCGGAAGATGCGGCCGCGCAATTCCGGATTGGGCTCCTGCTGGAGGCGTTCGATCAGCATGGTATCGACGCGCTGCTGCAGCAGGGTGAATTCCTCCATGAAGCGTTCCGGCAGATTTGCCGCCTTGTAGCTCTCGTCGAGGCCGAACGTCGTGCCCCAGACCTGTTCACGGTCACTTTTGTTGAAGCCGTCGAAGAACTCCACGAAGCCGGTCAGCAGATCGGCCTTGGTCAGCAGCAGATAGACCGGCACGCGCGCATGCAGGAGTTCATCAAGTTCGGAAAGCCGCTGGCGGATCGCCCTGATCTCTTCGCGCTGCGCTTCCGGATCGCGCGTCAGGAGATCGCCGATCGACAGCGTCACCAGCGCGCCGTTGATCGGCTGCGAACGCCGGTATTTGCGCAGCAGGCCGAGAAATCCCTCCCAGCCGGCCTTGGCGGTGCCGTTCAGATCGTCCTGCGTCGTGTAGCGGCCGGCCGTATCGATGAGGATGGCCTCGTCGGTGAACCACCAGTTGCAGTTGCGCGTACCGCCGATCCCCTGCACCGAATTGCTGCCAAGCGCATCGCCGAGCGGGAATTTGAGGCCGGAATTGGAGAGCGCCGTCGTCTTGCCGGACCCCGGAGCGCCGAAGATGACGTACCACGGCAGCTCGTAGATATAGCCGAACCGCTTTTTGGTAATGCGGCGGAGCAGTTGCAGCGCTTCCTTGAGCCGACCGTGGATCTCGCCGACCTCAGCCTGCTGGCTGGCCGCGGCTTCCGCTTCCGCGTCCCGCTCGATACCCTCGACGAGCTGCTTGTCGCGGCGGCGGTCGCGGATGGTCGTGAAGACGAGATAAGCGAGCCAGGCGGCGAGGATGATGACGATCAGCGTCAGCCGCGCGCTGGTGCTCGCCAGCGGCTTGAAATCGCCATAGGCGGCGAGATAGCCGTAGAACCAGATGACGACACAGATTGCCGCTACCCAGATGATCGAGATGAAGCGGCGGCCGATGAGGCCGGCATAGGCCTCCACATAGGAGCGGAGCGTATAGAAGTAACTGAGCGGGTTCATCGCGAACCACCTCCTGCGGCAGGCGTCGTCGGTTCATCCGGCATGTCGGCCTGACGCGGCGTCGTCAAACCCGCATCGTTCAGCCGCTCGCTCGGATCGGTCAGGACCAGGATCTCGGTGCGGCGGTTCATCTCCCGGCCCTCCGGCGTATCGTTGGCGGCGATCGGATCGGTGTCGGCACGCCCCTCGGTCAGGATCGCGCCCGGCCCGGTGAATGAACTGAGGATTTCGCCGACAGCCTTGGCGCGGGCTTCGGAAAGGTGCCAGTTGGAGGGAAACTGCACGGTGCGGATCGGCACATTGTCGGTATAACCCACCACCACGGCGCGGAAGTTCTCTGCGGCCAGCGCGCCGCCGATCCGCTGGAGAAGATCGTGGAATTTCTGGCTGACCTCCGCGCTGCCGGTGGCAAACAGGCCGGAATTGCTGATCCGCACCAGCAGCCTGCCATTCGAATCCGAGAGCGTGACCAGCTTCTTCTCGACCTCCGGCTGCAGGAAGGCGAGCAGATTGTCGAGCCGGCTCGGCGGCTTCACTTGCGGTTGCGGTTGCGGCGGGGGCGGTGGCGGGGTTTCGGCGACGACAACAGGCGGCGGCTCCCGAGGAGGCTCCCGCACTTTGACCAGCACGCTCGGCATATCGCGCGGCGGCAGCTTGGCAAGCCGCTCGAACGTTCCGTCGGAGGCGCGATTGAGCGAGAGGGTGAAGAACAGGTAGCCTAACGCCAGGATCAGCGTCAGAAGGGAAAGAAGCGTCCAGATCGCGGCCGCGGTGCGCAGCGGCTGGTGGCGGGCCGAAACACCCTTCCAATGCGGAGAAAGCTCTCGTTCGAAGACGCCGTATTGGCCAAGCAGCGTCTTGTAAAGGCTGTCGCGGATGCGGCCAAGCTCCAGCCCACCGCGCGGTGAAACGCGGGTGCGCCCCTCGAAGGCAAGCGACAGGCAGAGGTAGATGAGGAGAAGCAGGTCCTTGTTGGCGCCGGGGCTCTGGTGGAAATGGTCGAGCAGGTCGAACACCCGTTCGCCGCCGGTCACGTCCATATGAAAGGTGGAAACGAGTCCCGAGCGGGCCCAGCCGGCACGAACGCCCCAGGCCTTGCTGAGCACGACATCGTCGACCGTCGCGCAGACGACGTAATGGGCGGCACGTGCGCGTTCGGGGCTGATACGGGCGCTCGCCAGATCGCGCTCGTAGCGGCCGACGGCTTCGATCGCCACCTGGCGCAGTTCGTCGATCTCGGGCTGTTCCTCCGTGTAGCGCAGGGCATGGGCAAGGTTGAGGAGCGGTGCAGCGGACCGCACCAGCGTCGGCACGTCATCGGCGCCGAAGCGAAAATCCCGGACGAGTGTTTCGATGGAGGCTGCGCTCTTCCGAAGTGATCCCGCCGGCGCCTTTCCTCCCTCACTTTCGGGAAAGTCGAGGACGTCATCCAGCATCTCCGCCATCTTGCGGGCGGATTGCTTTTTCCTAGTGCCGTCCTCGGTGAGTTCGACGATGGTCGGCAGGTTCTGCCAGGTGGAGGCGGATTCGGTCTTCATTCTCTAAGGGCCCACAGTTCTATTTCGAGCCCGGGGAAATCGCCGGCGAGATGCACGGCGATAGCACCGGAAGTGTCGAGTTGTTTCCAAAGCGGGTTCTTGGTGTCGAGTTCGAAATAGATGGTGCCGGAGCGATAGGGGAGCTGGCGCGGCAGCACCGGCAGTGGCCGGACGGGAATGCCCGGCAGCGCCACGTTGACGAGGTCGGCGATGCGCTCGACCGGGCCGATCTTGATCTGCGCCGGCAGCTTGCGGCGTACGTCTTCGACCGGCATCTCGGCCCGGACCGCCAGCACGAAGCCGGCATCCCTCAGCAGCGAACGGTCGTTGATCGTGCCGATCCTGACGCCATGCCGGCGTTCGGCCAGCTCGATCGCCACGGCCGCCTGTTCGAGCACGGACGACAGCGAGGCGCGCAGATCGTCGAAGACGGCGGCGAAGGTCGCCTTGAGGTCGTCGTGGCGATAAGGCGGGAAGTCGCTGGCGCGTTTGCGGTCGGTCGTGAAGGTGGCGAGCTCGCCGGCAAGCTGGATGCAGGTCTCGTAAAAGACCATGGGGTGAATCCGTGTCGCATTCGCCGAAATGTGTTTCAGCATCGGATCCGCGCGGTTGAGCATCTGTAGCAGCAGGTAGTCGCCGACTTCTGCCGTTCCTCGAATGGTCGGATCGCCGATCCGTTCGGCGATCGCCTCCGCGCGGTGGCGCACGATGCCGAGCAATTCGGTGATCAATTCGTTCAGCCGGCCCGCGGCCGTGCAGTTGAGGCTCGGCACGATATAGTCCGGATCGAGGATCACGGCCCTGTCGGAGCGAACCTCGATGATGCGGGCAAGCCCGATGAGCTCGTAGCCGGCGAGTTCATCGCCGGTCCTGAGATAACGCAGGCTGAGGCGGCCGACATCGATCGGTGCCATGAAGTCGGTCTCGACATTGGCATCGGGTGCTTCGTAGGGCGAGGCGACGAGGCGGACGCTGTTGCGTGCGGCACCGCCGTTCAGCGCCACATCGGCCTTGCCCGGCTGGCGGGCGGGAAGCGCCAAATAGACGATTGCATTCTTGGTGTTCTCGTCGAGTTCGAGCGATGGCGGCAGGTCCGTATCGATCGGGGCTTCGAACGGCGTTCCATCCGGCAATACGCCGCGCAGGTTCGACAGTGCGAATTGACCGATCGCCAGTGCGCCGCGGTCAATGCCGATCTCCGCCACCCCCCAGGGATAAGGCGAGAGGCCGTGCGTCGCGGTGCGCACGAGCCGCTCGGTCCAGCGGTCCGCCTGCTGGAAATGCTGCACGCGAAGGAACATGCCTTCGCTCCAGGCCACCCGGTTTTCATTCCTCATGATGCGCGTCTTTTCCTTCCTGCCCGTCTTGCGGACGAGACCCTGCCTGCGTGCCGTTCACCGCCCCAGACATTGCGTGGCGGAAAACGTCATGGATCGATCGGCTCTTGCCGTCCGTTTCGAATTGTGCCCGGTAAGCCCGCCAATAGGCCTGGTCCCGGCGCCAGGGCAGGCGCCAGGCGCCGGCCTCGACCCGCGCCTCCAGGACGCGCGGCTCCAGCCGGCCTGCCGCCTGAACGAGAGCCTCGAGCGCGGAATTGAGCTTCAGCTGCTGCCCGAGCAGGGTCTCGATGCGGGCAAGGAGCGCTTCCTCTCTGCTGCCGGCCAGGAAATCCGGCTCGCTGGCGGAGGACGGCGCATTCAGCTCGAAAACGGCATAGTTATTCTCGACAGCCTCCTCGAGCCGGGCAAGCAACGGCTCCAGGCGATCGGAGAAGGCTTCGGGCCGGCCGATCGTCAGCGTCGGAAACTTCTCCAGCTCCGGCTCCGGCTGTGGATCATTGTCGTTGACGATCTCGATCAGTGGCGCCGGCCGGCGCTGAGTGATGGGCGCGGAGACATGGGTGGCGGAACCATGTTCCAGGTGGCTGCCATATTCAGTCTCCTCCGAATTCCAGTCCTCCGGCAGAAGCTGGGTGACTGAGCGGATCTCCGGAGGGCCGCTCCAGCCGATCTCGACATTGCGGGATGAGGCCGCTCCCATTTTCCCGGCTTTTTCGGGAAGGTCCCAATCATCGACCGCACGCTCGCCAAGGATGCCGTTTGCGGTATGACCGCCCGGGGCGATATCGGCCAGGATGGCTGAGATGGTCAGCGGTTCGTCGCTCAGCAGGAGAGCGGCATCGGGATCCCCGACCTCGCGGTCCTTATCGCCTGATATGTGGACGGAAAAGGCAAGTCCGCCCACCTCCAGCCGCGACCGGTCGGAAAGTCGCACGATCTGGCCCTCATGCACGGCGACGCCGTCGACCCGGGAGCCGTTCGCGCTCTGGTCGCGCAGCAGGAAGCCTTCGCGGTCGCGCTCGATGATGCAGTGGAGCTTCGAAACGGAGCGCCGATTCTCCGGCAGCCGCCAGTCGCAATCCGGTGCCCGGCCGAGCGTTCGCCGGCCGCGTTCGAAGAACCATTTCGACTGGCCCGATGGCGCGGTCGCGTCACTAGTGATCTCTTTCAGTTCAAGCCGCATCCTCGCCTCCTCACCGCGCCTGAACCGACAGGCGCTCGACGATCACCGCATCGCCGCTGTCGCTTGCAGCCGGCGCGACCCTTGCCCAGCTGTTCCAGCCCAAGCGCGGCGGATCGCCCGCCTGTCCGAGCTGGCAGAAGGGAACATCCTCCTTCTTCAGGATGGCCTGTATGTCGAATTCGAGCGCCGCGCCGACATAGAGCCGCGTCAGGGCGAAGAGTTCGGTGATGGCGCGGCCGCCCGGCGCGAGCTGGAGGTAATCGGCATAGCCGAGCGGACCGATGACAATGCGAAAGCCGCCGCTGAAATCATGGACCGCCGCACCTGCCGTCGCATTGACGCCAAGCTGGACGCCCTGGGGCTGGCCCATGCGGCTGCGCTCCGCCTCCGGGATGGTCAGCCAGCGGCCGCGGAACAATTCGATCTCCACCGGCAGGCCACTGAATTCGCAGAGCATGGCGCGGAGATTGACGGCATTGCGGTTGCGTGCGGCGAAGAAGCCCGAGAAACGCAGGATCAGCTCCTCGTCGACGCCGCTCTTTTCGACGAGGCGCTTGGTGCCGAAGCCGGTGAGTGACAGCAGCGTGGTGACGAAGGCGTTGTTTGCCCATCTGCCGCCCCAGCGCAGCCGCCTGGCGATGCGGTATTTCTCGCAGGCGTCGGCGAAAAGTTCCGCCATCCGCGCGCTGAACAGGTCGAAGAAGCCCGCCAGCGCCCGCGACCTGTTCCGCTCCTCGCGCATGACGAGGTCGTTGTAGGTCGACGGCATGGAGCCGATCGCCCCGACGAGACCGGCAAGCGCACTGCGGACGGCGGCACCGCCGCCCTTGCGCTTGTACCCGCTGACGGCAAGAGGCGCCGGCGAGACGCCGACATGGGAGGCGACATCAAGCCGCCCTTCCTCCACCGAAGCCTGCGCGACGCGAAAGGCCGTCACCGGCTCGAAGCGGCCGGGGTCGCGTTCGAGCAGATCGGCAAGGGCGTCTGGCTTGCGGGCGACGAGGAGATCCATGGTTGGCTAGCGATCCTTCCTTAGAGAAGCGGGCGTTCGGCGGCACGTGCCGGCCACCGGGCGATCGGCCTCGATTGCCCCTTCATCCCAATGGTGAGCCGGGTGAAGCTGTTGACCGAGGTGTAGAGACTGAAGAAGCGGTCGAGCACGCTGCCGAATAGGAAGGCCGAGGGCCGGTCGATGGCGGACGGATCGAATTCAAGCGCGATCTCGGTGCCGGGCACCATGCCGCCGCTGCCGAGACGGGCGGTCGAAGTGCCCGCCTTGATGCTGACGAGCGCATCGACGAATTGTTTGGTCTCGGGGCTGTCCCGGAAGGCGTAGAGCGACAGGATATCCTTCAGCGCCGCACCGTCATTGTCGAAGAGCGACAGGTGATTGAGGATGAGATGCGACATCAGCCGCCAGTTCCGCCCTTCCTGATCGTTCATCCTGACCGACGGCGTCGGCGGGATCAGGGCTTCGACGCTGGCGACAGCCTCATGGCCGGAAGCGAGCTGCAGGAATGGATGGCCGCCGCCGAAGGGAAGCTGTTCCGGCAGGTCGCGGTTGAGGCAGAGCGTATCGACGCTTGCGACCGCATCGACAGGACCTGAAGAACGGCGCTGCCTGTCGACGAAGGCGATGTCCATGTCGCTGGTTCTGTCGTCTTCGTCGAAACGGCGATAGGCCTGCCAGTAGGTCGCGCTCGTGCCTGCCCGTTGCGACCGTCCGAAGAACGGCTGGCAGAATTCCTCCTGGCCGCGTGATCCGGTCAGGAGAACGCGGTCGATCGAATAAATCTCGCGGGTCTTCTGGCGCCGCGCATCAGGCAGAAGACGGTATTCCGTGCGGGTGCCGTCGATGGCAATCGGCTCGCAGACCTGGCGGAAGAGATTGACGACGGGCGTCGCATTGAGCGCGAAGTCGCGGACCGAGATCGCACGTTCGAGCTTGGCGTCGCTTTCCCTGAGGTAGACGAAGAGCTCCAGCGTCTCCCCCCGCCAGGCATCGAGCCCTTCGACGTCGAGAAACAGAAATTTGCGCGGCAAAGCGAAAAACTCGGTCAGCAGCCGGTAGCCGGTGAAGCTCGGCGCCGGATAGGGCAGCATGGCCTCTTCAGGCTCGAAGCCGACCGGTTTGAGATTCCCCGCCGGCAGGAAGACCGGCGAACGGTCGTCCGCATGTTTGGCAAGTGCGATGCCGAGGGTGTGGTTGGCAAGCAGCTCATAGATCGCCACCGCCTGCTGCCAGGGGGAC
Source organism: Rhizobium sp. PRIMUS64 (assembly GCF_023006465.1). NCBI lineage: Bacteria > Pseudomonadati > Pseudomonadota > Alphaproteobacteria > Hyphomicrobiales > Rhizobiaceae > Rhizobium > Rhizobium sp. PRIMUS64. Next base: position 8,753 of record NZ_JALBGX010000136.1, read on the forward strand.
GGAATGTGCAGGCGCAGGCGGCTCATGCCGAGGCTGCCGACGGGCTTTCGGGCATCGAGACTGCGGATGGACAGCCTGAGGCAACCGGCAACGCCGGCATAGGGAGAAAGCGGCGCATTGATCGGCTGGCCGGAAAGGATAGCACCGGTGATTTCGATCGGCGCCATCTCGACATTCTGCGTGGTGCGGAAGCGGCAGGCTTCCCCTCGCACCGGCTCGGCCAGGACTTCGGTGTGGCGCGGCACGGTCTGGACCGAGGCGAGCGTATCGCTCGACCGGAACTTCACGATGCTCATCGAGGGGAGCGGCGAGAGATAATGGGGATAAAGGGTTTCGAGCAGGCCGTCGGTGAGTTCGGGAAACTCGTCGTCCAGCTTCTGGCGGACGCGGGCGGCCGAATAGGCGAAACTCTGGATCAGGCGCTCCACATGCGGGTCGTCGGCGACGTCGCCGGTCATGCGCAGGCGGCCGGCGATCTTCGGGAAGGCATCCGCAAAGCGCGCGGCGCGGCGGCGGAGTGCGAGCAATTCCTCATTGTAGCGATGAAGGAAACCTTCAGCCATGCGCCGCCTCCACGAGGAAGCGCTGGGTCGAGGGATCGATGGTCGACTCGAAGCTGATCGGCGGCATGCCTTCATGCAGGCGGAAGGTCGCCTGGATGCGCATGCGCAGCGCCCGTTCGGTCATCGTCCGGCTCTTGAGGATCGTCACCCGCACATCGGACAGCCGCGTTTCGAAAAGCGCAATCCGCCTCTCGATCGCTTGCGCCAGCTTGAGCTTGGCCTGGTCGGTCATCAGATTTGCCGAGACGATGCCGTCGACGCCGTAGCTCACCAGGGCGTCCCTGAGTTCGGAAAGTGCCGCCGGTGGAGTCGTCGGGCAGCGCCGCGTGTTGAGCAGCGCTTCGAGATCGCGGCGGATCGCCTCCCTGACGTCGCGGACCTGATCGACGAAGCTCATCGGCGGATCGGCGCCGCGATCCGGAGCCTCGTCGATCAGCCTGTCGAGGATCGAGCGGGCAAGGACGCGGTCGCGCGACCGGTAGCGTTCGAGGGGATCAACCATGCGCAACCTGCCTGCCGGCAGCCGCTGCCGGCACGATCTCCAGACTTTGGGTGTCATGGAATGAAACCAGTTCGTCGCCGGCGAGGTAGCAGCGCTGGCCGCGGCCGGTGGTGATGCCGGTCGTCTCCTCGATCCATTCGGTCTCGCGGCCCAGCCTGAGCGTCTCATCCTTGCCGGTGCCATGATAGACCGCAGGCAGAAGCACCGACGCGGCAGCGCCGTCGATCAGGGAGAGCTCGGCGCGGCGGAAGGCCAGATCGCGCGGACGGGCAATCGGCTCTATCGAGAGAGCTGCGATCTTGGAAAAATCGATCCAGAGATAGCCGCCGCCGGTCATGATGACTTCGAGAGCATGCGGCGTGCGGTCGTCGAGATCGCGGAAATCGGAGACGGCCTTGCCGTTCCAGATCAGCGGGCGCTCACCCCTGAGGTTCTCGAGTGCATCGAGCGTGGTTCTCGCCTCATCCGCATCCCCGTCGTGATGGGCGATGCCGAGGCGGACGGCGAGCTTGTCGAGTTCGCTCGGCCCCTGTGGAAATTCCGGCAGGGCGCTGCTGTCGAACCAGGCGTCGCGCGCCGCCATCGCCCGAAGCTCGTTGCGCAGCAATGCGAATCCCATCGTCGCGTCGGGAGAGAGGGTGGCAGCAAGGCTGCACTGATTGTCCGCACGCTGGTAGTCACCGGCAAGCACGAGAAGATCGATATAGAGATGCCGCGCCTCCTGATCCGAAGGCTTGACCTTCAGATACGCCTTGACCTCCTCGATCGCGTCATCGAGGGCGTCGTCGCTGAGCGATTGGGCGATGCTGGCGGAAAGCGTCATGCGGACATCCTCTCGGGTATGGCAACGGGGCGGCTCAGGATCTGGCCGGTGGTCGCGGTCTCGGCGATGAGATGGAAGCTCGTGGCAACGTCATCGAGCTGGAAATGCGGCTGCAGCCGGACGGTGCAGGAGAAGCTGCCGGGCTTGCCCGGAATCTCGGCGACGCCGATGCCGGCCGAGCGCAGGGGAAAGCGTGTGCGTAGCGCGATGTCGGCATCGTCGTTGCCGAGTGTATAGGCGGTCAGCCAATCCGCCAGCTTCCGCTCGATCGAGATCGCATCCGAAAGCTGGCCGATTTCGTCGCGCATGATGACTTTGAGATAATGCGAGAAGCGCGACGCGCAGAGCACATATTGCAGCATCGCGGCGAGGCGGGCGTTCTGGCGCGCATGCTCGTTGGAATAGTGCGGCGGCGCATGCAGGGACTGATTGGAATTGAAAATCGCCGAAGCGGAGAGATAGGTCGTCGCGGCAGGGATGATACCGAGATCGCAGAGCTGCTGCTCCTGGCCGCTGGTAAGATGGATTTCCACTGGCGCCTGGGCGGATAGTCCGTTGCTTTCGGTGCCGAAATCATAGGGCGGCAGTTCCGCTGCACTTAGCAGGCCGCCGTCGACAGCGTCCTGCGTGACGCCGCGGATATCCGCGAACCAGCCGGAATCGATGAAATTTCGGATGACGACGGTCGCAAATGCGAAAGCGGCGTTGCCCCAGAGAAGCGAACTGCCGTCGGCGGAAATGCTTTCGCGGAAGGGAAAGCCATCGTTGCGATTGCGTGCATGAGGCGTCAGCGGCGCGCGCATCAGGATACGCGGCGCGACAAGTCCGAGGAAACGCGAATCCTCACGCGCGCGGAGACCGTTCCAGCGGATGCGGGCCGTCTCATTGGCAAGCCAGGAAAAGTCGTTGACCCGGTTCAGCTCGTGAAAGTCTTCAAGCCCGATCGCCAGCGGCGCAGCACCTGCGACGAAGGGGCAGAAGGCGGCGGCGGCCACCATGCCGATCTGCGACAGCGTGCTGACCGGATCGCCGCCGGCCGGATCGGCCGGAGAAAGATAATAGTCGCCGACCAGCAGACCGAAGGGTTCGCCGCCCGGCATGCCGAACTCACGGCTATAGATCAGTTCGAAGAGGTGGCTTTGGTCGAAGTCGCTGGCACGCTCCATGCTCCGCGTGAGCTCGCCCCAGCTGACGCCGAGAAGCTTGACCTTGACCTCGCCGCTGCGGCTTGCCTCGCGCACGAGCATGGCAAGGCCACGCCATCTCGCCTCCATCGCCTGAAAATCGGGATGGTGGAGGATGGCATTGACTTGCTTGTTCAGCGCTTCGTCGATCAGCGTAATCAGCTGATCCGCCCGGCGCCGCCATTCAGTGCTGGAACCCATCGTCAACCTGACACAGATGTTTCGAACGCAAGATCCAAGCGCGGCGGCAACCCGCCGCGCTTGGACCTGCTTTCATCAGTTCTTCGAGGGAATCCGGGCGACCATGCGCAGCGAGGTGGTCAGTTCCTCCATCTGCAGCCACGGGCGCATCCAGGCCACGGCGTTGTAGGCGCCCGGCCTGCCGGGGATTTCCTGTACGGTGACTTTTGCCTCGCGCAGCGGATATTTCGCCCGCGACTCTTCGCCGGCGTCGTCATTGGCGTTGACATAGTTGGAGATCCAGCGATTGAGCCAGGCCTCGCAATCTTCCGCTTCCATGAAGGAGCCGATCTTGTCGCGGCCCATGACCTTGAGATAATGGGCGAAGCGCGAGGTCGCCATCATATAGGGCAGACGGGCTGAAACGGCCGCATTGGCAGTGGCTTCGGGCCGGTCGTAGAGCTTCGGCTTGTGCGCCGTCTGCGCCCCGAAGAACACGGCATAGTCCGTATTCTTGTAATGGCAGAGCGGCAGGAAGCCGAGCTTGCCGAGTTCGGCGTCGCGGCGATCGGTAATGCCGACTTCCGTCGGGCATTTCAGATCCAGATCGCCGTCGTCGCTCGAGAAGATGTGCATCGGCAGCCCTTCGACCTTGCCGCCGTTTTCCGCCCCGCGAATGGCGGTGCACCAGCCGTTCTTGGCGAAGGCCTCGGTGAGACGCGTGCCCATCACATAGGCTGCGTTCATCCAGCAGTAGGAACCGTGCGACAGCTCGCCGGTCTTGGAACCGCCGGTTTCGTCGAAGTTGAACTCCTCGATCGGGCTGGTCTTCGGGCCGTAGGGCATGCGGGCAAGCACACGCGGCATGGCGAGCGTTACGAAGCGGGAATCATCGCTCTCGCGCAGGCTGCGCCACTTGGCGTATTCAACCGTCTCGAAGATCTTCTCGAGATCGCGGGGTTTTGCCAGCTCCCGGAAATCCTCAAAGCCGAACATGCGCGGGCTGGCGGCCGAGATGAACGGGGCAAAAGCGGCAGCGGCGATCATCGAGACGCCCTGCAGAAGCTGGACGTCGTCGAAGGAATTGTCGAATTCGTAATCGCCGATCAGCGCGCCCATCGGTTCGCCGCCCGGCGTGCCGAATTCGTCTTCATAGACCGATTTGAAGAGCCGCGACTGGTCGAATTCGACGGCCTTTGCCAGATCCTTGGCGACATCGCGCTTGGATGCATTGAGCACGCGGATCTTCAGGTTGGCGCTGGTCTCGGTGTTCTTGACGAGATAGTTCAGGCCGCGCCAGGCTCCTTCGAGCTTGGTGAACTCAGGCGATTGCATGATCGCCGCGAGCTGGCTGGATATTGCCTTGTCGATTTCGGCAATGGCATTGTTCAAGGTGATCGTCAGGTTGCGATCATAGGTGACGGTGCCCTTCAGGGCTTGATCGGTGAGCGTGCGCAGAAGGTCCTGCGCACGGTCGGGCTCGGTCTGGCGGGTTGCCGCAACCACCTTTGAGAGCAGGTTCTCATCAGGTGCGAAGCCTACTTCTTCCTTTGTTTGCAATTGCGTTTCAGCGGTCATCTATCGATCCTTTTTGCGAAAGCGGCGGCCCTCGAAGCATGAGGGGTTCCCTTCAAAAGGGGCCGCTGCCGGACAACGACTCTTCAGGAATTGAGCGCGCGGGCCGCTATCGGTCCGCGATCCCGGGCACTCAGTTCAACACGTCCTTCGCGTCTTCGGCTTTGTCTCCGCCAAGCTGGGCCACCAGCTGCGAGAGATCGGCCTTGTTCTGGAGGATGTCCTCGAGCAGACGCTCGAGCTCCTCGGAGCGGTCCGCCTTGCTCATCAGGTCGCGCAGCTGGTTGCGTGCGTTGAGCAGGGCCTTCAGCGCCGGCACCTGATCGACGACCGCTCCGGGTTCGAAATCGGCCATGCTTTCGAATTTCAGCGAAACGGGAAGCTCGGTTCCGTTTTTCTCGAGGGTGTTCTCGACCGACAGGGTGAGGCCCGGCGTCATGCGGCGCATGACGTCGTCGAAGTTGTCGCGGTCGACCTGCACGAACTTGCGCTCGCCGAAAGGCTTGAGCTGTTGCGTGGGATTTCCGGAGAAATCGCCGAGCACGCCGACGACGAAGGGGAGTTCCTTCACCACCATCGCGCCTTCGGTTTCTACTTCGTATTTGATGTGGACCCGCGGCTTGCGAACCCGTTCCAGTTTTTCATGCACACTTGCCATCGAGATTCTCCTTCGTCTCATCGGCGGATTATCAATTGAGGATGCTGCGGCGTGCCGTTAGCCTCCCTTGTCGGCTACGGGCTGGATGCCGGCTGCCGTCAGCACCGCGTTGCGCGTCTGCTGTTCGGGCAGGAGCTCGGCAAGAAGCTCGAAAAAATCCATGCGGCCGCGACGCACCAGCGTTTCGATCGACATGGAGATCGGTGAATGGGGCTCCGTGCGGCGGAAATAGCGCGCAACGGCGATCAGAAGTTCGAAGGCCTCTTCCCGCGAACGAATCGTCTCGGCGCTGACAGGCCGCAGGCCGATGGCTTCGGACTCGTTGGTTTCGCTTGCCTGCAGTGGCTCGGACCCTTGCGAGGCAAGGGCTTGTGGAGCGGCAAGCGGCGCTTCGATCCCGGCGAGCATCCGGATTGCAGATGCCGCCTCCTGCAACACATTGCGTGTATTCGAACTCGGTGGCGCCTGGTCGCCGCAGTGTTCGTCAAGTATTTCGACCATGCGATCGAATGCGGCGATGCACCCGGTCAGCACGTCGAGATAGGCTGACATCTGAGCGACACCGGCTTCTGCCGCCGCCTGCTGCAATTCCTTGCGCCGTTCGGTTTCATTCGGCCGCTGCGAAAGCTGGAAATCCCAAAGCGAAAACTGGGCGAACTTTCCGCCCGGGATCAACGATGTCAAACGAATAGCCTGGATGAGCGTGCCTTCGCCGCCGACGCCGTTGAGACCCGCGAAGGGCGCAAACCGTTCCTCGAAATCGCCATCTCCGATCGAATGCAAAGTGTCGAAATGCTTGTCTAAAAGCGACACGGTTGCGACGTAAACATCATGCAATCCTGAGAACCCCCGCAGCCGCAACTGCGCCTCTGCGAGCCATGCCAATACTTCGATATCCTTGCTTCTGGAAGAAAGGATCTGCAATCCAAGATTGCTAACATCGTGCCAGGCAGGTGCAATCGCAATAGTCTCACCTGGGATAATACTACGTTCGGCTGTACGAGCGGCGTTTCTCGCGTCCTTAATTCTATAGTATATTTCGCGAGATACAGTATTAACCCGCACGTTTTCTCCGCATGGATGCTCTTGTTCAAGTGGATCTATAATTTCGCGGACATTCACGCCGTTAAATTCCTCAAAAAGCAGAGATTACTGCGAATAACGGTCATTTTGGGCGGCTCATATTGGCTTGTCAACCATCGATGGATGATGACGGATTTATGACGACTGTCGATATGCTCATTTTTCAAAATAGAGTCGTTTTTCTTCTGGACAAGGGTTTATGAGCGCCCTAGTTGTTTCTTCGCGTTAGGAGAGCGTACTGAATTTCGACGTAAAAACAGGACTGGTGGATGTCCCATATCGATCTCAATCGTCTGATAAGAACGCTTGAGCCCAATTTACGTGTCGGTCTTGAGACAGCGGCGTCGCTTGCCGTGCGGCATCAGCACGCCGTCGTCGATATCGCCCACTGGCTTCGCTCCCTTCTTGATATCGCAGGATTTTCTGCCATTTTCGAAGAGCTCAAGCTCTCCTCCGAAATGCTGAGGACGGAGCTCGACGCGGCGATCGCCGACATTCCGCGGGAGGATGGCGCCTCGCTAGCCCTCTCCCCGAACCTGCTTGCCCTTGGGAGGGAATCCTTTCTGGTTGCATCGCTGCAGTGCGGGCGGAATGTCGTGCTTTTGGCCGATCTGCTTGCCGCGCTGATCAACGAGCCGGCATTGCGGGCGGTGACGCGCGGCATTGCCCCGTCGATGCGCAATCTCGACAGAGCGACGCTCGACAAGCTGCTGGAGACAGCGGCGCCAGGCCCGTCGGGCGATCTTTCCGTGCCCGTCGCCGCGTCTGCGAACGTCACTGGGAACAATGAATTCCTGCGGCTCTACACCCACGACATGACCGCGGACGCCCGCGCCGGCCGAACCGACCCGGTCATCGGCCGCGATCGCGAATTGCGGCAGTTGATCGATATCCTGATGCGCCGGCGGCAGAACAATCCGATCCTCGTCGGCGAGGCAGGTGTCGGCAAGACCGCGGTGGCGGAAGCTCTGGCGCTGGAGATCGCCGCCGGTAACGTGCCGGCCCGATTGAAGGACGTGAAGCTGCTGCTCTTGGACCTGAGCCTGCTGCAGGCGGGCGCCGGCGTCAAAGGCGAGTTCGAACGACGGCTGCATGGCGTGGTCGATGCGGTGAAGACGTCGCCGGAGCCGATCATTCTGTTCATTGACGAAGCGCATGGGCTGATCGGCGCCGGCGGACAGGCAGGGCAGGGCGATGCCGCCAATATCCTGAAGCCCGCTTTGGCGCGCGGGGAACTGCGGACGATCGCGGCGACGACCTGGAGCGAATACAAACGCTTCATCGAAAAGGATGCTGCACTCACCCGTCGCTTTCAGACGGTACATGTCCGCGAGCCGGACGAAGAAGCCGCCATCCGCATGCTGCGCGGCGTGGCGGAAGGCCTGAAAACCCACCACAAGGTGCGCATCCGCGACGAGGCGATCGTCGCCGCCGTCCGGCTTTCGGCGAGATATCTGCCGGACCGGCAGCTTCCCGACAAGGCAATCAGCCTGATCGATACGGCAGCTGCTGCGGTGGCGCTGGCGCGCCAGACGACGCCGGAGGCGCTGAAGTTGCTCGCCGACGAGCGCGATCTTCTGGAAACCGAATCGAGCTGGCTCGCACGTGAACCGGAGACGCCGGAAAAGCGCGCCCGGCTTGGCGAAATCGCCGCGAAGCAGCAGGAGATCCTCCTGGAGATCGAGACGCTCCGGTCGAAGTTCGACGAAGAAAACCGGCTCGTCCGGGAAGCCGACCGGCTGGAGGAGTTCTTCTCGCCCGACGACGCCGTCGTTCCGCTGGCGCCAGCCGACAAGACCGGCGACGGCACGAATGTGGCGCCTTTCCCGTCGCAGGCGATGACGGCGGAAAGCGCACGCGCCGCACTTGCGGTCACCGAACGGAGCCTGGCGGCAGCGGCGGACCAAACGCCGCTCCTGCCGCGCGTCGTCGACAAGGAAATCGTTGCCGCCGTCGTTGCCCGCTGGACGGGAATTCCCGTCGGCAAGCTGCTGTCGGACCAGATCGAGAGCGTGAAGACGCTCGATGCCCGCCTGAAGGAGAGGGTGCTTGGCCAGGACGCGGCGATCGAGCGGAT
>NZ_JALBGX010000137.1:0-17149 GCF_023006465.1 Rhizobium sp. PRIMUS64
AGCGACGGCGCGCACGGCTTCGAGTGCCGCCGGCGTGCGCATGGTGATCTCGATCGCCTTCAGCCCGCCCGCGACGAGCGCGCGGGCGAGCGGCACCGCTGACTTCGCATCGTCGACGATCAATACCGGAACGACAGGCTGGAGTTTCAGGATGGAAAGGAGCTTCTCTGTTTTCTCGCCCATGGTCGTGCGACTTCCTTGAAACGATTGAATTTGCATCCCGAATAACGCCCCCGCGGAACCTTGTCGAGATAAAACCGGACCGCATCACAAGAAGGGTATGAAATGCCTGGAAAGTGGGCTACCGTGCCGCAATCGTCACAAAAGGTTCACCGGCATGGCGAAAGAAATCGAGCGGAAGTTTCTTGTACGCAGCGATGGATGGCGTTCCGCCGTCGAGACGAAGTCTGTCCTCAGGCAGGGCTACATCGCCTCGATGGACGACCGTTCCGTGCGGGTACGCATCCTTGACGGCAGGAAAGCGAAACTGACGATCAAGATCGGCCGCAGCACCATCACCCGTGACGAATTCGAATACGACATCCCGATCGCCGATGCCGAAGAGCTGTTGCAGAATGCGATCGGCGTCGTCATCGAGAAGACGCGCTACCGCGTTCCGCATGAGGATTTCGTCTGGGAAGTCGACGTCTTTACCGGCGAGCATCGCGGACTGGTGATTGCCGAGGTGGAGATGACGGCGGAAACCGACGATCCGGCCCTGCCCGCTTGGCTCGGCCGCGAAGTAACCGGGGACTTCCGCTATTCCAACCAGGCCCTTGCCACAGAATACGGGCACGACAGGCATGGCCTATCGCATTCGGCCTGACGCCGATTTCACCGAAGCGTTCCGTAGCGTCGCCACCAAGCAGCTGGAACACGCTATCACTGTCCTCAGGAAGCGCCCGGACGGCGCGCATGAGGCGATCCATTCCTTCCGCAAGAACCTGAAGCGACTACGCTCGCTCTACCGCCTCGTGGCCCGCGAAATTCCGGATTTCCAAGCCCAAGAAAATGCGAGGCTGCGCGATGCCGCAAACTCGCTTTCGGCGATCCGCGACGCTACCGCCCTCATCGGCACCGCCCAATATCTGCAGCATGCAGCCCGCGGGAACGAGGAGAGCGAGGCGCTCGGCCGCATCGTCACCATCCTCGAAGGCCGCCGTGATTGGATGGCGGAAGCCGAAAGCGGCCTGGAACAGCGGCTCGCGGAAACCTCCGACGTTCTGAAGGAGGCGATCGCCGCCTTAGACGCCGTCTCCTTTGATGGCGGCCACCGCAAAAATGCACGCATGCTGGCGAAGAGCTGGCGCCGCATCGCGCTGAAGGCCAAGACCGCGCTTACAGCCTGTCACGGCGAGGCATCGGCCGACGATTTCCACGATCTGCGCAAACGCACCTACGACTATCGGCTCTACCATGCCCTTTTGCGCGACATCTGGCCGGGCGCGATGAAGGCCAAGCGCGATGCGGCCAGCGAACTCGTCGAGGATCTCGGCCACATCCATGATCTCACCGTACTCTCCGAACTGGTCGAGGCAGAACCGCAGCTCTTCACTCGCAATGACGACCTGACGCATCTGCTCGACATCATCATCTTCCGCCAGCAGGAAGACCGGCGGCAAGCGCTGATCAAAGCCGAAGCCGTCTTCGCCGATGATGCCGACGAGGAAGCCCAGCGCATCGAGCTTCTCTGGCTGATGGCCGGGAGTTGAGAGACAGCGAAACTGGAAGTGCCTGCGCGTTGCTCTGCATTTCCTGCAATATCACAAAGAACCCTGTTGACCTCAACCAATCTTGAGGTCCTAGCTTGCGGTGGTCAAACAAGCAGAGACCTGATCCGCGAGGAAAAAATGACCGCCGAAAATGCCGCGATGCCGAAGGTACTCGGGCTCTACGAAACACATCTGACCGTTGCCGATTTCAAGACCTCCACGGAATTCTACCGCGATGTCGTCGGGCTCGAACTCGCAGCGTCGTTCGAGGAGCGCAAAGTCACTTTCCTCTGGGTGGACGACAGGAAGACCGGTATGCTCGGCCTTTGGGAAACCGGAACCGGGCCGCTGAAGATGCGGCTGCACATCGCCTTCCGCATGACCGCCGATGGCGTGCTGCAGGCGCCTGACATTCTCAGGGCAAAGGGCGTGGAACCTCTCGGCTTTACCGGTGAACCGGTAACGGAGCCGGTAGTTCTCGGCTGGATGCCGGCGCTGTCGATCTATTTCAAGGATCCGGACGGGCACTCAATCGAGTTCATCAGCGTTCTCGACGCCGACCCCGACCGGAGCTTCGGCGTGCGGCCGTTTTCCGAATGGCAGGCGCAGGGATAATCGATTACCTGTCAAGGCCGCCACCGGCGAAGGCAATTGCGCCGCCCGCCGATTTTCTGTATTTCCGGCCTATGACCGACAGCCTGACACACACCAGCCCGTTCCTCGTGGCCGCACTTTACCATTTCGTTTCCGTGCCGCGCTTTGCCAGCCTGCAGGCACCGCTGCAGACGCTTTGCGAGGAGAACGGCGTCAAGGGAACGCTGCTTCTGGCGCATGAAGGCATTAACGGCACGATCGCGGGCCCGGATGCCGGCACTCAAGCCGCGCTCGCCTTCCTGCGCGCCCAGCCGGAATTTTCGGGCCTAGAGCACAAGGAAAGCCGCGCCTCGAAAATGCCCTTCCTGCGCATGAAGGTGAAGCTGAAGAAGGAAATCGTCACCATGGGCGTCGAGGACATCGACCCCAACAAAGTGGTCGGAACCTACGTGGCGGCCAAGGACTGGAATGCGCTGATCTCCGATCCCGATACGATCGTCATCGACACCCGCAACGATTACGAGACGGCAATCGGCACTTTTCGCGGCGCGCTCGACCCGAAGACCAAGACCTTCCGTGAATTTCCCGATTGGGTGCGCAACAATCCCGGCCTGCACAACAAGCCGAAGGTCGCCATGTACTGCACCGGCGGCATACGTTGCGAGAAGGCGACCGCTTTCATGAAGGCTGAGGGCTTCGACGAGGTCTATCATCTGAAGGGCGGCATCCTGAAATATCTGGAGGAAGTGCCGCAGGAGGAAAGCCTCTGGGATGGCGCCTGCTTCGTCTTCGACGAGCGCGTCTCCGTCGAGCACGGTCTGAAGGAAGGCGAACACAGGCTGTGCCACGCCTGCCGCAACCCGATCACCGCAGAAGAAATCACCTCACCGCTCTACGAGGAAGGCGTTTCCTGCAGCCACTGCTATCATAAGCGCACGGAGGAAGACCGGCTGCGTTACCGTCAGCGGCAGCACCAGATCGCCCTCGCGAAAAAGCGTGGCCAACGGCATATCGGCAGCTAAGCCGGGATTCCGGTTGGAACAGCCTTGCTGTCTGAGGATCAGGCCCACCAGTCAGACAGCGCTGATGCGGCGCCGAGCTTCCGGCTCCGCTGCACGCCGCTCGTTCAGCATCTCGGTGATAAGGTCTGATGTCACAGGCTTTCCGAACCAATAGCCCTGCAGGCAGTCGCAGCCGAACAGGCGCATGGCTATCGCCTGCTCCTCGGTCTCGATGCCTTCGGCCGTCACCGGAATGTCGAGCGAGCGGGCAAGCGCTACCGTCGCCTGCAGCATCTCGCGCTGGCGTTTGTCCTCGTTGACACCCATGACCAGCGAGCGGTCGATCTTGATGCGGTCGAAGCCGAACTGCCTGAGATAACCGATCGAGGAGAAGCCGGAGCCAAAATCGTCGAGCGCCACCTTAACCCCCAGCCCCTTCAACCGTTCGATCGACTGGCGGGTGCGCTGCGGATTCTGGATCATGTAGCCCTCGGTGATCTCGAGCGTGATACGACCGGCCTCGATCTCCGTCTGCTTCAGCACGTAGCGCACATAGTCGGTAAAGGCGGGATTGCGGAACTGGCCGGGCGAGACGTTGACCGAGACGTTGAGGTCCGGCCATTGCTTGGCTGTCTCACAGGCTTTGCGTAGCACGAACAGGCCAAGTGATTCGATGAGGCCGCTGGTCTCGGCGATTGGGATGAACAGCTCGGGCGACACAGGGCCATGTCCCGGACGGTTCCAGCGCACCAGCGCCTCGACGCCGGTCATGGCATGCGTCGCCGCATCGATCAGCGGCTGGTAGGCAAGCGTCAGGTCGCCGCTTTCGATGGCGATCCGCAGATCGAGCTCCAGCGCATTGCGCTGCTCTCGATCGGCGTCCATCGACGGGTCGTAGAGCGTCATGCGCGCGCGGCCGGCCTCCTTCGCCTTGTACATGGCAAGGTCGGAACGGCGCACCAGCTCCTCACGCCCGATCGCCCCGAAAGGCGACATGGCGATACCAATGCTTGCCCCAACGACGACGACACGGCGACCGATCTCCAATGGCTCGACGAGAAAATCGAGGATCTGCTCGGCAAGCTGCAGGGCGGCGGCATTCTCGCTGTCGGAGAGAAAGGCGATCGCAAATTCATCGCCGCCAATACGGGCAAGAACCGCACCTTGCGGAATGAGCACGTCGAGCCCGGCCGCGACCGCGCGGATCAACTGGTCACCGGTGCCGTGGCCATAGCTGTCATTGACTTCCTTGAAGCCATCGAGGTCGAGATAGAGGAGCAGCACATTGCGCTTGGTCTGGCGTGCCTCGACGACAAAACGATCGACGGCGAGCCCGAGACCGTCGCGATTGGAAAGGCCGCTCAGCCTGTCGCGCAGCGCCTCCTCGCGGGCGCTGCCTTCCTCCGCCTTCAGGCGGCGGCCGGCAAGCCAGCCGATAGCCAGCAGTACTGCGAAAAACAATCCGACGAGGCCGAGCGCCTGGATGACCATCGGCCGCACCTGTGCATAGGCGATATCGCCGGGTGAACGCGAGATCCAGACGAGCTTGCCGAGCGTTGCCCCCGTCGGATCGACGATCGGTACGCGATAGTCGGCCGCAAAGCTCGGCGGCGCCAGCCTCAGCCCGCCGATGACATAGGTCTGGCCGAGAGCGGCCACCCTGTCGTCATCGAGATGGCGGGCGAAAACGAGGTAGCGGTGCTGGCCGGCGGGCACATCAAGCGCACCGGACTTTTTCCGAACCAATGCCACGCCGACGGCGGCAATGCCCCGTTTGGTGGTGACGAAACCGATCGCCTGGGGACGATCGGCCGGACCGGCCGCCTTCACCGTGTCGAGCAGGCTCCAGAGCGACGGCGCGAAGAAATCCGTGAGCGGCTCCTCCATCGGCTTGCCGTCGCGATAGGCCATGATCGCCTTCTTCTCACCATCGATGACGATCGCCATGTCGAACAGCGAGCTGTTGACCGACATCTCGCCGTAATTGCTCACCGTCCAGGCCATGCCGTCCGGCGCATAGACGTTGACGGCGGCGTCGTCCCAGGCGGCGTAATCGTCGAGCGTCGCGCCGAGCTGATCCTCGAAGGTCTTCAGCGCGCCGACCGTCGTTTCGCGCGAGCGCTCGTCATCGAGGAGATTGGCATTTTCAGCCACGCGTTCGAGCGCCGTCAGCACCATGATGGTGACGACCGCGACGATGACCGCGAAGGAGAAAAGCACGCCGGTGACGGTGATGTGACGGCTTACTCCCGATCTTTTGCTCTGCGACTTTCCGGCTGTCTGCATTACGACTCCTGACCGTCGGACTTTGCCAGCCAAGGGTTCAAAAACGTTTAAGCAACCGGCTGTTGCAGGTTTCTGACGAGCTATTTTTGTGCCCGCCTGAGGACGCACCCCCTAACCCGGCTTATGATTACCCTTCGGGAATTTGGCCGCGAGTTCGCGATACCATTTGCCGCTCTTTTTTACCGTACGCACCTGGGTCTCATAATCGACATGGACCAGACCGAAGCGCATGCGGTAGCCTTCCGCCCATTCGAAATTGTCCATCAGGCTCCAGGCGAAATAGCCGCGTAGGGGATAGCCGTCCTTGATGAGGCCGGCAACAATTTCGAGGTGATCGCCGACATAGTCGAGGCGCATCGTGTCGTCGACCTCGCCGTCGATGACATCGGTGTTGTCGCAGGCGCCGTTCTCGGTGATGTAGCATTCCGGCAGTTCGTAGCGACGGTAGAGGTCCTCGACCGAGAGCTTCAGGCCCGGCGCATAGATTTCCCAGCCAATATCGGTCTTGACGTCGCTTGCCGGCGGCGCTTCCACCGTCCAGGGGAAATCGCCTTTGCGTTCGGCATCATCAGTGACCCGCTCGGGCTTGTAGTAGTTCAGGCCCCACCAGTCGAGTTTCTGGCTGATAAGCTTCAAGTCGCCATCTTCGATGACAGGCATGCGGTCGCCGAGCGCCTCGACGAATTCCTTCGGATACTCGCCCTTGAAGACGGGATCGAAGAAGGCGCCGTTGTGGAACTGATGCGCACGCTCGCCGGCGGCTAGATCGGCCGGGCTGTCGGAGCCGGGAATGACCGAAGCGGCGTTGAGCACAAGCCCGACGGGCACATTTGGGGCTTCCGAGCGGATCGCCTCGACGCCGAGACCGTGGGCAAGGTTCATGTAGTGCATGGCGTGAAGGGCGGCCTGCATGTTGCGCTCGCCCGGAGCATGGATGCCGTAGAGATGGCTGAGCCAGACGATGCACCAGGGTTCGTTGAAGGTCGCGACCCGGTCGAGGCGATCGCCAAGGCGGTTCATCACCGTTTTGGCATAGCGCTGAAACGCATAGGCGGTCGAGCGCGCCGTCCAACCGCCCTCGCCGGCGAGCAACAGAGGCAGATCCCAGTGGTAGAGCGTCGCGAAGGTCTTGATGCCGCGCGCCTTGCAGCCGTCGACCAGCCGATCGTAGAAATCGAGGCCGGCCTCGTTCACCGGACCCGTGCCTTCGGGGATAATGCGCGGCCAGGCAATCGAGAACCGATAGGCTTCGACACCCATTTCCTTGATGAGATCGAGGTCCTGTTCCAGCCTGTTGTAGTGATCGCAGGCAACGTCGCCGTTATCGCGATTATGGACGCGGCCGGGCATATTGCAGAAAGCATCCCAGATGGATGGCTTGCGGCCATCGGCTTTGCTGGCGCCTTCGATCTGGAAGGCAGCGGTGGCAACGCCGAAAGTGAAGTCGCCGGGAAAGCGCTCCGCGAGTTTCTTCGGATCGATCATCTGTAAATCCTATCTCTCAGGTTGAGCCGTTTGCGCCGGATTTAGCCAAGCCTGAAGGCAAAGTACAGGCTGACGGCGAGAAAAACTGCAACGTTGCAGGAGGAAAAACAGAACAGCTGCAACGGCGTTGCAGCCGCCCCTCCCCCACCACGGAGCTGCCCTCATAACGGCAATGTCAGCAGTCGTGATTTGGCCGTTGAGACCGCGATCCTTACACGGGGAAATGGCATCACAAATATGAAAGGAATCCAATGCTCTCTTCGGTCCATTCGCTGCAGCCTCATCTGCTGAGCCTGTTGCGCATTGTCTCGTCACTTGTACTTTTCAGCTACGGAACACAGAAGATCCTGCATTTTCCCGCTGCGGCAAGTGTGCCGCCCGCGGGCTCGCTCTCCTGGATTGCCGGGCTGCTCGAACTCACCCTCGGCTTCCTGGTCCTGGTGGGATTCCAGACCCGTATCGCAGCCTTCGTGCTCTCCGGTCTGATGGCCTTCGCCTATTTCATCGGGCATGCCTCGAAGGGCATCTACCCCGCACAGAACGGCGGCGTCGCGGCGATCCTGTTCTGCTTCGTGTTTCTTTATCTGGTGGCGGCAGGCGCCGGACCCTTGAGCGTCGATAACCTACTGAAGCGTGGCCGCACCGCTGCTGCCTGACCGAAAATAAAATAAAACGCCGAGGCGACTTGAGATCGCCTCGGCGTTTTTCATTGGGCCACGCGGATCGGCAAATTCACACCTTGATCCAGGCGCCGTTCTTCTTCGAAGACGCGACGCAGGCTTCGACGAAGGCCACACCCTTCACGCCGTCATCGACTGTGGGATAGACCACCGCCTTGTCGACGGCCTTGCCCTTCTTGCGGGCGTTGATCGCATGCGCGGCTTCCGTATAGATCGTCGCAAAGGCTTCGAGATAACCTTCCGGATGCCCTGATGGCACGCGCGTGACACGGCCAGCAGCAGCGCCTGAACCGGCGCCGCCGCGGGTGATCAGCCGCTTCGGCTCGCCGAAAGGCGTGTACCACAAGTAGTTCGGGTCCTTCTGGGTCCATTCCAGCCCGCCCTTGGTGCCGTAGACGCGTACCATCAGGCCGTTTTCATGGCCGGGCGCCACCTGGCTGCACCAGAGCATGCCCTTGGCCGGCTTCTCCGAGCCCTTCGCCTTGAAGCGCAGCATGACATGCGCATTATCGTCCAGCCGGCGGCCCGGAACGAAACTGTCGAGATCGGCGGCGAGGCTGTCGAGCTCCAGGCCAGTGATGAAGGCGGCGAGATTATAGGCATGCGTGCCGATATCGCCGGTCGAGCCGCCGACGCCGGACTGCGCCGGATCGGTGCGCCAGGCAGCCTGTTTCTGGCCGGTTTGCTCGACCGCTTCCGTCAGCCAGTCCTGCGGGTATTCGGCCTGGACCACGCGGATGTCGCCGAGTTCACCATTCGCAATCATCTCCCGCGCCTGGCGGACCATCGGATAGCCGGTGTAATTATGCGTCAGCACGAAGAGCGCGCCGCTCTCGTCGGCGATCTTCTTCAGCTTCTTCGCATCGGCAAGGTTGGATGTCAGCGGCTTGTCGCAGATGACATGAATGCCGCGCTTCAGGAATTCCTTGGCCGCATCGTAGTGAACATGGTTCGGCGTGACGATCGCCACCGCCTCGATGCCATTCTTCAGCTTCGCTTCGCGGATCGCCATCTCGCGATAGCTGGAATAGGTCCGCGACGGATCGAGGCCGAGATCGCGGCCGGATGCGATCGCCTTTTCGGGCGAAGCCGACAGCGCGCCGGCGATGAGGTCGTACTGATCGTCGATACGTGCCGCGATACGGTGCACCGCGCCGATAAACGCGCCCGCGCCGCCGCCCACCATGCCGAGCCGGATGCGCGGCTCACGTGTCTGTTCGGATGATGCTTCGATTGCCATTGATTCCTCCTGAATTTTTCTTCCCTTCTCCCCTCGGGGGTTCGAAGGACGGGTTGAGCCCCGTGGCTCAACCCCGGTCGGTGGCCCGGAGGGCCGGATGAGGGGCCTGGCGACAGATATGCCTTTCGCTTGTCGCTCAAGGCATTCGTCGCTATCGCTCCTCATCCCCCTCATCTGCCCTTACGGGCATCTTCTCCCCACTCGGGAGAAGGGAATAGAAGCTTAGAGCCCCAGCATCCGCCGGTTCGCCGCCTGATCCGTGCCGCTGCCGGCGAAATCGTCGAAGGCTTTTTCGGTGACTCGGATGATATGGGCGGCAACGAATTCGGCGCCTTCGCGGGCACCGTCCTCCGGATGCTTCAGCGCGCATTCCCATTCGACCACGGCCCAGCCGTCGAAATTATTCGCCGTCATCTTCGAGAACACCGCGCCGAAATCGACCTGGCCGTCGCCGAGCGAACGGAACCGGCCGGCGCGTTCGACCCAGCCCTGATAGCCACCGTAGACGCCCTGGCGCCCGGTCGGATTGAACTCAGCATCCTTGACGTGGAACATCTTGATGCGGTCTTTGTAGATGTCGATGTTGTCGAGATAATCGAGGCACTGCAGGACGTAGTGCGAAGGATCGTAGAGCATGTTGGCGCGCGGATGGTTCTTCACCCGCTCCAGAAACATCTCGAAGGTGATGCCGTCATGGAGGTCTTCGCCCGGGTGGATCTCGTAGCAGACATCAATACCGTTCTCGTCCGCATGGTTGAGGATCGGCGTCCAGCGGCGGGCGAGTTCGTCGAAGGCGGTCTCGACCAGACCGGCAGGACGCTGCGGCCAGGGATAGATGAAGGGCCAGGCAAGCGCGCCGGAGAAGGTCGCATGCGCCTTGAGCCCGAGGTTTTTGGACGCCGTCAGTGCCATCTTGACCTGCTCGACAGCCCATTCCTGACGCGCCTTCGGATTGCCCCGCACCTCCGGTGCAGCAAACCCGTCGAAGGCTTCGTCATAGGCCGGGTGAACGGCGACGAGCTGCCCTTGCAGATGAGTGGAGAGTTCGGTGATCTCGATGCCGTTTTCGCGCGCCTTGCCGGCGAATTCGTCGCAATAATCCTTGGACGTGGCAGCCTTCTTCAGATCGATCAATTGGCTGGCCCAGGTCGGCACCTGGACGCCCTTGTAACCGATGTCGGCCGCCCATTTGGTGATCGCGTCCCACGAGTTGAAAGGAGCAGTATCGCCCGCGAACTGGCCAAGGAAAAGGCCGGGGCCTTTGATCGTCTTCATGTCAGATTCCTCCCTGAATATCGACCGTAAACGTTTCTGAAAGTGTTGTAGCACGCAATTTGGCGGGAGCAAGGCGCCTCCTCGCCCTTGGCTCGTGATTTGGCGCGAAGCCAGATGCGATATGGCGGCGAGCTAATCATGATGGGCTTTGGCGGGCAAGAGGTACGTGCAGCATTTTCGGCCACCCGCTCTATGGAAAGCATAAAAAATGCGCCCATCCTTTCGAATGGGCGCACATCTCCAATGAATGGATCAGAACGGAGAATCCGGGAAGTAGAAGTCCTTGGCATTGTCCTTGGTGACGAGCGTCGCGTCGAGGATGTAGCTGCCGTGAACCGGGACCTGGTCGTAAAGTGCCGCCGCCGTCAGCTCCATCGCCGTACCGACCATTGCCGGCGGATAGAGAACGTCGACCGGGATCAGCTTGTCGCCATCCATGACCTTCTTGACCATGTCCTTTGAGCCGGCACCGGCGACGACATACTTGATGTCGGTGCGCTTGGCCTGCTCGATCGCCTGCAGAACGCCGACGGCCATGTCGTCGTCCTGGCACCACACGACGTCGATCTTCTGGTACTTGGTCAGATAGTCCTGCATGACCTTGAAGGCATCGTCGCGGTTCCAGTTGCCGTACTGGCGGTCAAGAACCTTGACGTTCGAGCCGGCAATGCCCTTGTCAAAGCCGTCCTGGCGCTGCTGGTCGATCGGGATCGGCAGACCGCGGATGATGACCACTTCGGCATCCGGCGTGGTGTCCTTGATGTACTTGCCGGCGACTTCGCCGAGAGCTGGGTTGTTGCCGGCGACATAGAGATCGCGCACGGAATTGTCGTTGTTGCTCGGCGCACGGTCGACGAGGGCGACGAACTTGCCCTTGCCCTTGACTTCCTTGATGGCGTTGACGAGCGGATCCGGATCCGACGGCAGGATGACGAGGGCGTCGATGCCCTGCGTATCGAGATCCTGCACGGCGTTGGCCTGGCTTGCGGCGTCCGGCGAGGTCTTGACGATGACGTTGAGACCGGGATGTTCGGCCATCAGCAGCTTGGCAACGCGTTCGGCATGGAACACCACGCCCGACGTCCAGCCGTGGTCGGCGGCCGGAATGGACACGCCGATCGTGAATTTCTTGTCCTGGGCGTGAGCGGCGCCGGCGAAGGTCACCGCCGCAACCGCCAGGCCCAACATCAATTTACGCATGCTATTTCCTCCCAATAATTCAGGGACTTTTCCATATCGGGACCGGGCGCCCTGTAAGCCCGATCAATTGTAACCCCGGCCAATTACAAGCCCGGTCAATTCATGATTTGCGCACCAGCGAGCGCTGGACGAACAT
This sequence comes from Rhizobium sp. PRIMUS64, assembly GCF_023006465.1. Lineage (NCBI taxonomy): Bacteria > Pseudomonadati > Pseudomonadota > Alphaproteobacteria > Hyphomicrobiales > Rhizobiaceae > Rhizobium > Rhizobium sp. PRIMUS64. The sequence continues at coordinate 11,610 of NZ_JALBGX010000137.1, forward strand.
GGCGATGATGATAATCGCACCCTGGATGGCGCCGATCAGATATTCGCTGATGAAATTCGAAAGCAGCATGATGTTGCCGACCAGTTCGAGAATGAAGGCGCCGCAGATCGTGCCCCAGACCCTGCCCGCGCCGCCCTTGAGCGCCGTGCCGCCGACGACGACGGCCGTGATCGCCTGCAACTCCCACAGGATGCCCGTCGTCGCCGACGTCGAGCCGAGACGGGGAACATAGAGCAGCACGGCGATGGCGACGCACAGTCCCTGGATGACGAAGGCGATCGTCCTGACGCGGTTGACCGCGATACCTGAATAGCGGGCGACATCGCTGTTTGATCCCACAGCGACGACGTGGCGCCCGTAGCGGGTGCGATAGAGGATGAAGGCCGCAACCGCCGTCACTGCCAGGATCACCACGATCGGCACTGGTATGCCGGCGACATTACCGAAATAAGCAGGGCGATAGAGCGTCTGGATATCGGCGGAGCGAAGCGTGATCGCGCCGCCCTGCGACAGCCATGTCGTCAGGCCGCGATAGATGCCCATCGTTCCGAGCGTCGCGATGAAGGGCTCGATCCTGCCGACCGTCGTGATCAGGCCGTTTGCCAGACCGCAGAGCGCGCCGGCGACGATCGTGAAGACGACGGCGACCGTCAGCATCAAAGCCGGGTTTGCGATGGCGCCCGAATTCATCAGCAGGATCATCAGGCTGGCGACGAAGGCCACCATGGAGCCGACAGACAAGTCGAGATCCCCTGCTGATATCACGAAGGTCGCACCGACCGCGATGATGGCGATGAAAGCGCTGCGCGTCGCGACATTGGCAAGGTTGGTAATGCCGATGAAATTCGGATTGACCAGGGCTCCGACGATTAGCAGCAGCGCAAGGGCGACGAAGGGCGCGACCGCACGCAGGTCGACATCCCGCCAGGATCGGCGCCGGATTTCCCTGGTCTCTTCGTTGACACTCATTTCCAAAACCAACCTCCCGTCCCATATTTTCTGGGCATCTTATGTGTCCTCCTGATCGGCAAAGCCCTGCTTCAGCCTTCAGGCGGCCGCCTTCTTCTTGAGCCCGGCGGCGTAACGCATGATCTCCTGCTCGGAAATCTCGTCTCCTTCGAGCACGCCGACGATACGCCCTTCGCGCATCACCGCCACTCTCGTGCAGAGGCCGATGACCTCCGGCATCTCCGAGGACACGACGATGATCGACCGGCCGTCCCGGGCGAGCGCCGAGATGAAATGATAGATCTGCTGTTTGGTGCCGACATCGATGCCGCGCGTCGGCTCGTCGATGATGATGATCTGAGGCTCGGTCTCCATGACCTTGGCCAGCAGCAGCTTCTGCTGGTTCCCCCCCGACATCCGGCCGGCGACGATATTACCGTCGCGAACCCTGATATCGAAGCGGCGCTTGGCCTTTGCCATCGCGGCCGCTTCGCTGCCCGGGCTCAGATAGCCGTGACGAGCGTGCCTTCCGAGCGATTGCAGTGTCAGATTGGTCACCATGCCGGAGCGCAGCAGCAGGCCTTTCGACTTGCGGTCCTTGGTCATGTAGGCGAGCCCGCAGCGATTGGCGGCATGCACGTCGCCGGAGGGAACAGTTTCCCCCTTGATGACCACCTCGCCCTCGAGACGGGTCCGCAATCCGGCGATCGCTTCCATCAGTTCGGTGCGGCCCGAGCCGATCATGCCGGAAAAACCGATGATCTCGCCCTTGCGCACCTCGAAGCTCGCATCCTTTACATACCCCGTCGACACCGAGGCGACGCTGAGGACGATCTCCTCGTCGACATCAGGCTCGACCTTGGCGGGATAGAGGCTGGAAAGTTCGCGGCCAACCATCAGCTGTGCGATCGATTCCCCGTCCAGAATGGACGTCGCCGAAGTCTTGATCCACTGGCCGTCGCGCAGCACCGTGACGCGGTCGGTCAATTCCATCACCTCGTCGAGCTTGTGGGACACGAAGACGAAGCTGGTACCCTGGTCGCGAAGCTTGCGAACCTGCTTGAACAGCATATTGGTCTCTTCCCGCGACAGCACCGCGGTCGGCTCGTCCATGAACACCACCCGCGCATCGCGGCTGATCGCCTTGGCGATTTCGACCATCTGCTTGTCGGCGATGGAAAGCGTGCTGATCAGCGCATTCTCATCGACATGCGAACCGAGCACGTCGAGAACCTTGCGTGTCTCCGACCGCATATATTTGCGGTCGAGCATGCCGAAACGGGTGACTTCGCGCCCGAGAAAGAGGCTTTCCGTCACGGTCAGATGTTCGGCAAGGTTGAATTCCTGGTGAATGATGACGATGCCCAGCGCCTCGGCGGCGCCATTGGGCGGCAGGACGACGGACTTGCCGTCGAGCAGGATTTCGCCGGAACTCGGCTGTTCGAAACCGGACAAAACCTTGACAAGCGTGGATTTGCCGGCGCCATTTTCACCCATGAGCGCATGGATTTCGCCGGCGCGGAGATCGAAGTTCACGCTGAAGAGGACCTGCACTCCACTGAAGGATTTGCATATGCGCCTGGCGGACAGCACCACGGGTGCGGTGTCGGCGATCTCCACGGTCATCTGATCCTCCCCAAAGCGGCTCCCCGTCCGCTCTGAAGCCTTATGTAAACCTTTACATACATCGTGTAAAGGTTTACATCGTTGATTTACACAGATCAGTTGAAGCCTGCCTTTGACCTCTCGACAAGTCTGTGTAGTGTCGCGGCGAAGACAGCCCAAGGCAGAGCTCAGTGTCGAATTCCACGCCCGCAACCATCGAAGACGTCGCCCGGATCGCCGAGGTCTCTATCGCGACGGTTTCCCGGGCAATCCACATGCCGGAGAAGGTCGCCAACTCCACGCGCCTCAAGGTCAACCAGGCGATCGCCATCACCGGCTATACGACCAATGCCATGGCGCGCAGCCTGAGGCTCGGCCGCTCCAACATGATCCTTGTCGTGGCGCCCGATATCGGCGATCCCAATTTCTCCAACATTCTCGTCGGGCTGGAGAACGAAGCGCGCGCGCACGGCTACGGCATCCTGATCGGCCACACGCAGAACGATGCCCAGCGCGGTCTGGAATATCTGAAATTCTTCAATTCCAACCAGGCGGCCGGATTGATCCTCTTCACCGGTATCCTGCCCTTCGGGCATCAGACGATGACCGCACGGCTGCCGCCGAGCGTCGGTGTTTTCGAGCCCGTGTTCAACGGCGGCATTCCCTATGTGGGCGTCGACGATACCGAGGGCGCTCGGAAAGCGGTGGACCTGCTGCTGGCCGAAGGGCATCGCAAGATCGCCTTCATCGGCGATTCGCGCACCCGGCTTGCCTATACCAGGCGCCGGATGGGTTACGATGCCGGTCTCGACGCCGCCGGCATCCCGCCCGACACCAGGATCGTGCTCGAAGGTGACGGCACGATCGAAAGCGGGCGGCATGCGGTCGAACAGCTTTTCATGCGCGACACGCTTCCGACGGCCTTCATGTGCGTCAACGACCAGACGGCGATCGGCGTTATGGTCGGGCTCGGCGCGCGAGGCTACGATATTCCGCGGGATTTCTCGGTGACCGGTTTCGACGACGTGCCGCAGGCGGTCTTCATATCGCCGCCGCTGACCACGATCCGCCAGCCGAGAACGGCAATCGGCAAGCAGGCGATGGCTCTGCTGCTGGAACTCCTGTCCGATGGCCGGCCGACCGAAACGGAAATCCTGCTGCGGCCGGATCTGGTGGTTCGAAACTCCGTCTCAGCCCCATCGCGCAACTGGTCGAAACGGTAAACCAATAGAGGCTGAAGGCTTTGCGCCCTCGCCGGGCCGAAGAGGCTTGCACCGGCGGTCGATGACCGCCGGTGCGCTTCATCAAACGTAACGGTTGACGACGTTCTCCAGCAGCTCCTGCTTGCCGGATCTCGGCTGCGGGTTCACGTCGTGGCTCTCGACATAGTGGGTGATCTCATCCAGCGAATACTCGCCGCGGAAGAGCTTCTGCGCCTCGGCGGATTCCCAGCCGGCATAACGATCAGCGAGCGGCTGCGACAGAGCCTTGTCCTCGATCATCTTGGCGGCGGCCTTCAGGCCGCGGGCGCAGCAATCCATGCCGCCGATATGGCCGATCAGCAGATCTGCCGGGTCGAGAGACTGACGGCGAAGCTTCGAGTCGAAGTTGGTGCCGCCGGTCTTGAATCCGCCACCTGCCAGAACATGGTAATAGGCGAGCGCCATTTCCGGAACATTGTTCGGGAACTGGTCGGTGTCCCAGCCGGACTGGTAGTCGTTGCGGTTCATGTCGATCGAGCCGAAGATGCCGAGTGCATTGGCAAGCGCCAGCTCGTGCTCGAAGGAGTGGCCGGCAAGGATCGCGTGGCCCTGCTCGATATTGAGCTTCACCTCGTTTTCAAGGCCGTGCTTCTTGAGGAAGCCATAGACGGTCGCGACGTCGTAATCATACTGGTGCTTGGTCGGCTCCTGCGGCTTCGGCTCGATCAGGATCGTGCCCTTGTAGCCGATCTTGTGCTTGTATTCGACCACGAGGTTGAGGAAGCGGCCGAGCTGGTCGAGCTCGCGGCCAATATCGGTGTTGAGCAGCGTCTCGTAACCTTCGCGGCCGCCCCAGAGCACGTAGTTTTCGCCGCCGAGCTTCTGCGTGGCATCGATGCAGGTCTTTACCGTCGCAGCGGCGAAAGCGAAGACGTCAGGATCCGGATTGGTCGCAGCGCCCGACATATAGCGGCGGTGGGAGAAGAGGTTCGCCGTGCCCCAGAGCAGCTTGGTGCCGGTTGCGGCCTGCTTCTCAGCGAAATAATCGACGATCTCGTTGAGGTTCTTGGTGTTTTCGGCGAAGTTCTTGCCCTCAGGACGCACGTCGGCGTCATGGAAGCAGTAGTAGGGCGAGCCGAGCAGCGAGAAGAATTCGAAGGCGACGTCGGCCTTGAGCTTGGCGGCCTTCATCGTGTCCTCGAACCACGGACGCAGGAAGGTCTGGCCACCGAACGGGTCGCCGCCCGGCCAGGTGAAGGTGTGCCAATAGGCCACCGCAAAGCGCAGATGGTCTTCCATGCGCTTGCCCATGACGATCTCGTCCGGCTGGTAGTAGCGGAAGGCCAGCGGATTGGTGCTGTCCGGGCCTTCGTATTTTACTTTCTGGATATCGCCGAAAAATCCGGTGCTCATGTTGGTTCTCCTTGGGTTCACTCTTGTCTGTTGTTCCGTGGGCCCCCTCACCCTACCCTCTCCCCGCTGGCGAGAGGGAAAGAGGCGCCGCTGCTGGTCTCTCCTCCCCTTGGGGAGAGGGTGCAGGCAGGCGGATCGGCGGCTGCCCAAATATCAATGCGCCAGCGACCTGATCGCCGGGTAGAGCGCGCGGTAGCGCTTGTAAGCATCCTCATAAGCGCCGCTCAGTGCCGACACCGGCTCGATCGTTCCGGCTGTTACCGGCGGCGTGCAGACGGCAATGGGATCTGCCCCCGTTGCTGCGATCAGGCCGAGGCGGGCTGCGCCAAAGGCCGCGCCGAAATCGCCGTCGGCCGGCAGGTCGACCGGAAC
>NZ_JALBGX010000138.1:0-17060 GCF_023006465.1 Rhizobium sp. PRIMUS64
CAGGGACACAGAATTCTCTGGCGCTGATCGGCTTCGGCGCGGCGGCAGAAGCTGCGTCCGACGAACTCGAGGCGCGCAATGCGACGATCGGCGCGCTGCGCGAGCGGCTGGAAGCCGGCATGCGTGAGGCGGCATCCGATGTGATGATCCACGGCGAGGGCGGCGAGCGCGTCGCCAATACGATCTTCTTCACCCTGCCGGGGCTGAAGGCTGAGACCGGGCAGATCGCCTTCGATCTCGAAGGCGTTGCCCTTTCCGCAGGTTCGGCCTGCTCATCCGGTCGGCTCGGGGAAAGCCACGTGCTGACGGCAATGGGACGTGACGCCAAGCTCGGAGCGCTACGCATCTCGCTCGGCTTTTCGACGACGGAAGACGATGTCGACAGGGCGATTGCGGCTTTCGCGAAGATTGCCTGTCGGCGGAGGTCGGCGGGCGAGGCGGCTTGACCCGTCAAAACTTGCGGAAACGCAAATTTCTGCTTGCCAATCGGGCTGAAAAGTCCCTTTTGGCCTCTTACATAAAGGGCAAGACAATTGCCCAAACGCTACAAGCTGCCGGACCTTGTATCCGGCGAGATTGGAGAATGAGATGGCTGCCGTGCAGGAAACAATCGACCAGGTCCGCCTGATCGATGTGGACCAGTACAAATACGGTTTCGAGACCGTCATCGAGATGGATAAGGCGCCAAAAGGCCTGTCCGAGGACATCATTCGTTTCATTTCGGCCAAGAAGCAGGAGCCGGAGTGGATGCTGGAATGGCGTCTCGAGGCCTATCGTCGCTGGCTGACGCTGGAAGAGCCGACCTGGGCGCGCGTCAACTATCCGAAGATCGATTTCAACGACATCTATTATTACGCCGCGCCGAAAAGCACGCCGGGTCCGAAGTCGCTCGACGAGGTCGATCCGGAGCTGTTGAAGGTCTATGAGAAGCTCGGCATTCCGCTGCGTGAACAGGAGATTCTTGCCGGCGTCGAGAAGCCGAAGATCGCCGTCGACGCCGTTTTCGACAGCGTCTCGGTCGTCACCACGTTCAAGGCAGAGCTGAAGAAGGCCGGCGTGATCTTCATGTCGATCTCGGAAGCCATCCGCGAATATCCCGATCTCGTCCGGAAATATCTCGGCTCGGTCGTGCCGACCTCGGACAATTATTACGCGACCCTGAATTCGGCGGTCTTTACCGACGGCTCCTTCGTCTTCGTGCCGAAGGGCGTTCGTTGCCCGATGGAGCTGTCCACCTATTTCCGCATCAATGAGAAGGGCACCGGCCAGTTCGAGCGCACGCTGATCATTGCGGAAGAGGGCGCCTACGTCTCCTATCTCGAAGGCTGCACGGCGCCGCAGCGCGATGAAAACCAATTGCATGCCGCCGTGGTCGAGCTGGTTGCGCTCGATGACGCCGAGATCAAATATTCGACGGTGCAGAACTGGTATCCGGGCGACAAGAACGGCAAGGGCGGCATCTACAATTTCGTCACCAAGCGCGGCGATTGCCGCGGCGACCGTTCGAAGATCTCCTGGACGCAGGTCGAAACCGGCTCGGCGATCACCTGGAAGTATCCGTCCTGCATCCTGCGCGGCGACGACAGCCGCGGCGAATTCTACTCGATCGCCGTTTCGAATGGCCATCAGCAGATCGACAGCGGCACCAAGATGATCCATCTCGGCAAGAACACGTCGAGCCGCATCGTCTCCAAGGGTATCGCCGCCGGCGTTTCCAACAACACCTATCGCGGCCAGGTCTCGGCTCACCGCAAGGCGTCGAATGCGCGCAACTTCACCCAGTGCGATTCGCTTTTGATCGGTGACAAGTGCGGCGCCCATACCGTGCCCTACATCGAGGCGAAGAATTCGACGGCGCAGTTCGAGCATGAAGCGACGACTTCGAAGATCTCCGAGGACCAGCTGTTCTACTGCCTGCAGCGCGGCATCCCGACCGAAGCGGCGATCGCACTGATCGTCAACGGCTTCGTCAAGGAAGTCCTGCAGGAACTGCCGATGGAATTCGCCGTCGAGGCGCAGAAGCTGATCAGCATCTCGCTCGAGGGTTCGGTGGGGTAACCACGGTTTCCGTCATCCTCGGGCTTGTCCCGAGGATCTGCAGCGGCCAGAGAACAAAGGATGAGTGGTTTCGTCTACATGATGTCCGACAAACCGCGAGGCGTGATCTACACCGGCGTCACGAGTGATTTGCACGGACGCATATGGGAACACCGCAACGAGATCCAGAAGGGCTTTACGCAGAAATACAGAGCGAAGAATCTTGTCTGGTTTGAGAACCACCCGAACATCGTGTTGGCGATCCGACGAGAGAAGTCTTTGAAACGCTACCTGCGTGAATGGAAAATCAAGCTTATAGAGGGCATCAATCCGACCTGGATCGACCTTTACGAGCGGATCGATGAAATCGAGAATATCTATCGACCGCATCCGAATACGCGGGAGTGGAGCGATTACAATTGAAGGCTTAGATCCTCGGGACAAGCCCGAGGATGACGATCGAGACCGATGAGCACGGTCAATCAGGCGGCACTTGGACCCGCCTTATGGACAGGAAGAACGAAATGCTTGAAATCAGAAACCTCCATGCCCGCATCGCCGAGGACGGCACCGAGATCATCCGTGGCCTGAACCTGACGGTGAAGGCCGGCGAAGTTGCCGCCATCATGGGGCCGAACGGCTCCGGCAAGTCGACGCTCTCCTATGTGCTCTCCGGCCGCAGCGATTACGAAGTCACCGAGGGCGACATTCTCTATAATGGCGAGAGCATCCTCGAGCTCGATCCGGCCGAGCGTGCGGCCAAGGGCATCTTCCTCGCCTTCCAATATCCGGTCGAAATCCCCGGTGTTGCCACCATGCAGTTCCTGAAAGTGGCGATGAACGAGCAGCGCAAGGCGCGCGGCGAAGACGAATTGACGACGCCGGATTTCATGCGCCGGGTCAAGGATGCTGCCGGCAAGTTGCAGATCAATACCGAGATGCTGAAGCGGCCGCTGAATGTCGGCTTTTCCGGCGGCGAGAAGAAGCGCGCGGAAATCCTGCAGATGGCGCTGCTCGAACCGAAGCTCTGCGTGCTTGACGAAACCGACTCCGGCCTCGACATCGACGCGCTGAAGATCGTCGCCGACGGCGTCAATGCGCTGCGTTCGCCGGACCGCGCGGTTGTGGTTATCACCCATTACCAGCGCCTGCTCGACTATATCGTGCCGGATACCGTCCACGTGCTCTACAAGGGCCAGGTGATCAAGTCGGGCGACAAGACGCTGGCGCATGAGCTGGAAGCCAACGGCTATGCCGACATTATCGGCACGGCGGCCTGAGTTTCGGGTGGAAAGGACGACGTCCATGAACATGCAGACGACGAGCCGCCTGACTGCGGCCGAGACGGCGTTGATCGAGGCCTTCAACCAGCAGATCGGCGAGCTGCCGGGCAATGGTGCGGTGACGGCCCTGCGCGACCGGCTTCTCGACGACCTGAAGAAGGCCGGCCTGCCGACGCGCCGCATCGAGGCCTGGCATTATACCGACCTCAAGAATCTGCTGCGCACCGTTCCGCCGCAGGCAGGCGATGCCGGCTCGGAGGCGTTGGAGCCGCTCGTTGCTGATGCCACGGTGCTGGCGGTGATCCAGGGCCATTCCAACCAGAAGGCTACGGCCGACGGTCTTGGCGTTTCGGCCTATTTTGAACGTCTGCTTGACGGCTCTGCCGCAGGCGGGCTCGATGCGCTCGGCAGCGACGACGCCGTCGGCCGCATCAATAGCAGCTTCGTGCGCGACGGCTATGTCATCGACGTGCCTGCCGATGCCGAGCTTGAAAACCCTCTTGAAATCCAGTTCATCCATGCGGGTGGGCAGGCACATACGCGCCTTCCCGTGGCCTTCGGCGCCGGTGTCAAGGCGACCGTCATCGAGCGTCACCTCACGGTGACCGGTGATGCGGCTCTTGTGTCCCACGTCAGCGACATCACGGTCGGCGAAGGCACGGAACTGACCTGGATCATCCTGCAGCAGCAGGGGCCCGACGATACGCATCTCGGGCAGATCCGCATTGATCTCGGCGCTGACGCCAAGCTCCGGCTTTTCGTCATCAATGCCGGCGGCAGGCTGGTGCGCCAGGAGCTTAACATCAAGGTGACGGGCGAGGGCGCCGATCTGACGTTGCGCGGCATCAACCTGCTCGGCGGCGACAGCCATACCGACGTGACGATGGTGCTCGGCCACGACGTGCCGAACACCGGCTCGACCGAAGTGATCCGCAACGTCGTCTTCGACCGCGCCAAGGGCGTCTTCCAGGGCATGATCCGGGTCGCGCCCGATGCGCAGAAGACCGATGCCAAGATGGCCTGCAACACGCTGTTGATGTCCGACGATGCCGAATTCTCGGTCAAGCCCGAGCTTGAAATCTTCGCCGACGACGTGCAGTGCGGCCACGGCGCGACGGTGACCGATATCGACGCCAATCACCTCTATTACATGATGGCGCGCGGCATTCCGGAGAACAAGGCGCGGGCGATGCTCGTCAACGCCTTCGTCGCAGAGATCGTCGAGGAACTGGAAGACGAGGCCCTGGTCGAGGCGCTGGAAGGCGTGATTTCGGCCTGGCTCGAAAAGCACGCCTGATCGGATATATCAATGGACAAGATAGTGCCGGCCACCCAATACGACGTCGAAGCCATCCGTCGGGATTTTCCGATCCTGGCGGAGAAGGTGCACGGCAAGCCGCTGGTCTATCTCGACAACGGTGCCTCGGCGCAGAAGCCGCAGGTGGTGATCGACGCCATCTCGCATGCCTATAGCCATGAATATGCCAATGTGCATCGCGGCCTGCACTATCTTTCGAATGCGGCCACGGACGCCTATGAGGCAGCGCGCGAGAAGGTGCGCCGCTTCCTTAATGCACCTTCGGTCAACGACATCGTTTTCACCAAGAATTCGACGGAAGCGATCAACACCGTCGCCTATGGCTGGGGCATGCCTAGAATTGGCGAAGGCGACGAGATCGTCCTGACGATCATGGAGCACCATTCCAATATCGTGCCCTGGCACTTCATCCGCGAGCGGCAGGGCGCCAAGCTTGTCTGGGTGCCCGTCGACGACGAGGGCGCCTTCCATATCGAAGATTTCGAGAAAAGCCTGACGGAGCGCACCAAGCTCGTCGCCATCACCCATATGTCGAATGCGCTCGGCACTATCGTTCCCGTCAAGGAGGTCTGCCGGATCGCGCATGAGCGCGGCATCCCGGTGCTGATCGACGGCAGCCAGGGCGCCGTGCATCTGCCGGTCGATGTGCAGGATATCGATTGCGACTGGTACGTCATGACCGGTCACAAGCTCTACGGCCCGTCCGGCATCGGCGTGCTCTACGGCAAGAAGGAGCGGCTTTTCGAGATGCGGCCGTTCCAGGGCGGCGGCGAGATGATCTTCGAAGTTGCCGAGGATATGGTGACCTATAACGACCCGCCGCATCGTTTTGAGGCCGGCACCCCGCCGATCGTGCAGGCGGTCGGGCTCGGTTATGCACTCGACTATATGGAGAAGGTCGGACGCGAGGCGATTTCGCGCCACGAGGCCGATCTTTCTGCCTATGCGGTCGAGCGGCTGAAATCGGTCAATTCGCTGCGGGTCTTCGGGACGGCGCGCGACAAGGGGAGTATCTTCTCCTTCGAGCTTGCCGGCATCCATGCCCACGACGTCTCGATGGTGATCGACCGGCAGGGTGTTGCGGTCAGGGCCGGCACGCATTGCGCCATGCCGCTCTTGAAACGCTTCGGCGTCACATCCACATGCCGTGCATCCTTCGGCATGTACAATACCCGCGCCGAGGTCGATGCCCTGGCCGATGCGCTTGAATATGCGCGCAAGTTCTTTGCTTGAGGAGTGTCCCTGATGAGCCTGGACGAAAGCGAACAGAAGATCGACGTGCGCGAAGGCATCGTGCATTCCAGCATTCCGGCCGATGAGCTGGCGCGGCTGAGCGACGACGTCATCAGCGCGCTGAAGACCGTCTACGATCCGGAAATTCCAGCCGACATCTTCGAACTTGGTCTGATCTACAAGATCGACATCGAGGACGACCGGATGGTGAAGATCATGATGACGCTGACCGCCCCGGGCTGCCCGGTTGCCGGCGAGATGCCAGGCTGGGTCGAAAACGCCGTCGGCGCCGTCGAAGGCGTATCAGGCGTCGAGGTGGCCATGACCTTCGATCCGCCGTGGACGCCGGATCGCATGTCCGAAGAGGCGCAAGTCGCCGTCGGCTGGTACTGAGATCCCGCGGTATTGATCCGTTTACCTCAGGGTACTACATTTGAGTCACGATGCGCCGGATCTTGACCCCGGTTGCGGAAGGAGAATGAGCCGATGGGCTTTGCAATCATGAGCATGACGGACGGGGCTGCGGCTCGCGTCAAAGCGATCGTCGAGAATTCTGGGCCTGATGCCAAGGGCGTGCGCGTCGGCATCAAGAAGGGCGGCTGCGCCGGGATGGAATATACCATCGACCTTGTGACCGAGCCCAATGCCAAGGACGATCTGATCGAGCGCGATGGTGCCAAAGTCTGGGTCGAGCCGTCGGCAGCCCTCTATCTGCTCGGCACCGAAATGGGCTTTGAGACGACGACGTTGCGCTCCGGCTTCACCTTCACCAATCCGAACCAGACGTCGGCCTGCGGCTGCGGCGAATCCGTCGAGCTGAAGCCCGCCGATCTCGCGGCCCTTGCTGCCCAGCGCCAGGGTGAGCCGGCGCATTCCTGATAGCCGCGACTTTCAGGCTGGCGGGAAATTCTCAGGCAGCCAATTCTCGATGAAATTCGGGCGTGCTCAGTCGCGCTTGATGCTCATCAGCATTTCCCACATGTCAGCGCCGGTCTCGAAGACCACGGCGTTCGCCTTGTAGCTCTGCTCGGCTTCGGTCAGATCGGTCAGTTCAGTGGCCGGATCGACATCGGATGCCGTCGGGTCGACGAGGGCCTGGACGCCGCCTGATACAACGGAGGTGAGGCTGGTGTTCAGCCTTGTATAGCCCGGGGTGCTGCTGTTTGCGATGTTGTTGGCAATTGCGCCGACACGTGTGGTCTGCGCCCGCATTCCCGAAAGAGCAATGCTCGTAATACCCGATATGCTCATCAGCCGTTTCCCCAGAACTGGATGGTAACCTTCTAGCTGCGAGGGTTTAGGAAATGCTGAAGGCTTTGCGTTAGCAAAAGCCTTAGGTCAGGGCCTTGTGCCGTCGCCTCTGTTCAGGATCGGCACGGGACTATATCCAGGATAGGCGGCAGTGGAGCGCCTTTGCGACGATTTTCAAGTTCGATATGGTCCATGGCTATTCTCCTTGGCTGGAATGAACGGATTTCGGAATGGGGCGATCTGGTTGCGCGGCTGTCAGTTTTGAGTTCCTGTTCGCTGGCCTTGAAAGAATCGTCGAGCAGGTTTGAAATGCAGGACATTCAATGCTGGTGTAGCTGGGCCTATACTTCTGTCTAGGTTTCAACGGGCATGACGAGGTTGGGACAGGATCAACAAGATCATCCCCAATACCTATGTATAGTTTCGTCGCCTGCTATCGGGACGGTAAGGTCTGAGTGTCTCTCGGAAGTGACTTCCATGTGGAGACCGGCACCGCGAATGTGCCGATAGACATCGGCATGTCCCCTCCCGCGCCGAAGTCTCGTGGATCCGATGATCCGCCAGGACCGCTCCGCCCCCTCGGAGCGGTCCGATCTTTTTTAAGAGGATGTCCGCGCCATCTATCGCATGGCATCCCTTTGCATTGATAATAGGCGCTGACCCTCGGCGGATTTGTGGAGCAGGTGATGACCAAGAAGCGGCCGAAAGGCATCGAGAAATACACGGCCCCCGCCGGCGGCTGGGGTGCACTCAAAGCCGTTGCCGAAACCCTTGCGCGCCAGCAGGTCATTGCGCAGGGGGCTGCGACGCTGCTGAAAGCCAATCAGCCCGAGGGCTTCGATTGTCCGGGCTGCGCTTGGCCCGATCCCAAACATACGAGTTCGTTCGAGTTCTGTGAAAATGGCGCCAAGGCGATCACCTGGGAATCCACGGCGAAACGTGCCGGGCCCGACTTTTTCGCGGCGCATACGGTCGCCGAACTGTGGCAATGGAACGACCATCAGCTGGAAGACCAGGGCCGCCTGACGCACCCGCTGGTCTATGATCACGCCAGCGACCGTTACCTGCCGATCGGCTGGGAGGAAGCCTTCACGCTGATCGGCGCGGAACTGCGCAAACTGCCCGATCCTGACATGGCTGAATTCTACACATCGGGACGCGCCTCGAACGAGGCGGCATTCCTGTTCCAGCTTTTCGTCAGGGCCTACGGTACCAACAATTTTCCCGACTGTTCGAACATGTGCCATGAGGCAACCAGCGTCGGCCTGCCACACTCGATCGGGGTCGGGAAGGGCACGGTGACCCTCGAAGATTTCGATCATGCCGATGCGATCTTCAGCTTCGGCCACAATCCTGGCACCAACCATCCGCGGATGATGACCACTCTGCATGATGCCGCGAGGCGCGGCGTCCCGATCGTGGTCTTCAATCCCCTGAAAGAACGCGCACTCGAGAAATTTGCGGCACCGCAGAACCCGGTGGAAATGGCGACGATGTCTTCGACGCCGATCGCATCGGCTTATCATCAGTTGCGCACCGGCGGGGATCTCGCTGCCCTCAAGGGTCTGATGAAGCGGATATTCGAGCGCGACGATGCCGATATCGCGGCAGGCGGCAAAGGCTTTCTCGACCGGGAATTCATCGAAGCCCACACGATCGGACTGGAGGCTGTCAAGGCCGATATTGCAAAGACGGAATGGGCGTCGATCCTGAAGAGATCAGGATTGACGCTCGAAGCGCTCGATAGCGCCGTTGATGTCTATCTCAACGCCCGCAATGTCATCCTCTGCTATGGCATGGGCATCACCCAGCACAGCCACGGCACTGCCAATGTCCAGCAGCTTGCCAATTTCCTGATGTTGCGGGGAAATATCGGCCGCCGGGGTGCTGGTATCTGCCCGCTGCGGGGGCATTCGAACGTTCAAGGTGACCGGACCGTCGGGATCACCGAGATCCCCAACAAGGCGCTTCTCGATGGTATGGAGAAGGCCTTCAGTTTCCGCCCGCCCGAGGAGAAAGGCCATAATGCCATCGAGGCCATCGAGGCGATCATCGAAGGCCGGTCGAAGGCGCTTATCTGTCTCGGCGGCAATCTCGCCGTCGCCATATCCGATCCGGAAGCGACGTTCGAAGGTATGCGCAAGCTCGACCTTGCGGTCCATCTCGCGACAAAACCCAATCGCTCGCATCTGCTGATCGCCCGAAACTCCATCATCCTTCCTGTTCTCGGTCGTACCGATCAAGACATTCAGAAGACGGGACCACAATCGGTGACCGTCGAGGATTCCATGTCGATGGTGCACGCCTCACGCGGCTTTCTGAAGCCGCCCGGCGACGAACTAAGGTCCGAACCAGCCATTATCGCCGGCATCGCCAAGGCAACGCTCGGCGCCAAATACGATATCGACTGGGACGGGATGGTCGCTGACTACAACCGCATTCGGCAAAAGATCGAGGTGGTCTTTCCCGATTTCCATGATTTCAACACAAGGGTCAGGAAACCCGGCGGCTTCCGGCTGACGGTGGCCGCCTCCGATCGGCAATGGCGCACGCCCTCAGGAAAAGCGCAGTTCCTCATCGCGCCAGGACTGGAGGAAGATCCGCGCCTTGCAGACGCAGACACACTGGTTTTGACGACGCTTCGCAGTCACGACCAATACAACACGACAATCTACAGCCTTGACGACCGCTATCGAGGTGTCTTCGGCCGCCGTGACGTGATCTTCATGAACAGCGGGGATCTCTCCGCACGCGGCCTCGCCGACGGCGACAAGGTCGATATCGAGTCGGTCGCTGAAACCGGCAGCAGGGTGGTCAATGGCTTCACCGCAGTGGCCTATGACATCCCTGTTGGCTCCATCGCCGGATATTATCCCGAGATGAACAGGGTCATCGCGCTTGGTGATTACGACCGGAGATCGGGAACGCCTGCCTACAAGGGCGTGCCGGTAAAGGTGCAGAAGTCCGCGTGAGGTCAGGCAAGCGGACTGGCCTGGCGGGCTCGGCTACCGCGACGCCACCCAGTCGTGCCAGTCGCTTTCGTTGCCGTTGAACACGTTGAGATCGATCTTGCCGTCGACGCCATCGGAAAGGCCGGAGCCGGAATACTGCCAGAAGAGCCACTTGCGGCCCGGATAAACCTTGGAGGGATGAGCGGCGACCGAGCGCAGCCAGAAGGGATAGTCGAGCAGTTGACCCTTCAAATTGTCGCGGTAGAAGTCCGGCGCCGTGTAGATGATCGGGCGTTGGCCGTAATAGCGCTCCAGCTTGTCCATGAAGACCTGCATCTTTTCCCGGACACGTGCAGGCGAGATGCGCCTCTTGCAGCTCGATTCGCCGTTCCATTCAACGTCGATGACGGGTGGAAGAGCGTTGGCTTCCCTCGGCACGTTGCGGATGAACCAGTCGGCCTGTTCGCCGGCTGTCCGGCACCAGTAGAAGAAGTGATAGGCGCCGTGTTTCAGGCCGGCTTCCTTGGCCCGGCGCCAGTTTTTCTTGAACATCGGATCGAGGTGATCGCCGCCGTCGGTGGCCTTGATGTAGACGAAGTTCGCGCCTTGTCGCCGCAAGGTCTCCCAATCGATCTCGCCCTGCCAGCGCGACACGTCGACACCGTGGACGGCTAGCTTTCTCGGCGAGGTGGAGCCGAAGTTGATCGGCTTGGCATCGCGGAACCGGTGGCCGTAAATTTGCCCGCGGGTCGGCGACCTCGTGCCGACATCGGGCATTGTATTGCCGGCGGGATTGGTCGGCATCAGCAGGGCGACCGGCTTTTCCATCGGCATCGGCATGCCGACCGGCCTGTCTGCGGGCACGAGCGCCTGCGGCTCTGGAACCTCTCCTGTCCAGCTCAACGCCTGCGGCGGCGGGCTTGCCTGGGGCGCAGGATCGCCCACGGCGGCAGCCGGTATCGGGCCGCTCGGCTGGGTGATGGCGTTGGTCGTTTCCCGCGACGGTACGGGGGTGAGCACATCTTCGGCGCCAGAACTTGCGGCGCATCCCGACAGGATCAAGGCGGCGAGGAGGATTGCTGGCACAGCCGATGGACGCATAAGAACCTGCACGCAAAACAAGGGACCGACGATGATCCATGTTGATGGAAGCCGCCTTTATGAATTGCTAACAGAGACTTGCTAAGAAAGGTTAAATTTGATCCTTGAGCGCCAAAAGCATGAAGCCCCTCCCAACCCGTGGGAGGAGCTTTGGCTAACGCTGCTATTCGGCCGCCTCGACGTAGATTTCCACCAGCGGGCAGCTGCAGATCAGGTTGCGGTCGTCGTAGACGTTGTCGACGCGGAAGCCGCCGGGCGAGAAGCAGGCCTGTTCGCGGCTATGGGGGCGATCCCAATCGCCGACGAGGTTCTTCCAGCTTCGCGGAGATCCTCCATGTCGATGTTGCCATTCTTGCGCAACTCCATCTGAGACGGCCGTGCCGGATGGTACGACAGCCTCAGCGACTGGCTTTCATGCCCGCTATCAGAATATCGATGAGTTGCCTTGCCGCATCCCGCCAGGCGGGGCCACAGCTGATGCTCGCGCCGCCCGCCAGGGCGCGCAGGATATCGAGTGGGTCCATCGCCAGACGGATTTCACCGGTGGCGACTGCGCGATCCACCAGCAGATTGACGGCACCTATGATCAAATCGGCAGAATCGGCATAGAGCTCGGAGGTGCCGCCGACCAAAGAATCCAGCACCTCGGACATGCCGTGTTTCGTCACGACATAATCCACGAACTGCACCAGCCACAGGCGAAGCGCTTCGACAGGCGGATGTGTATCGGCAAGACTTTTGGCGGCAGCGGCAAGCTGCGTCGTCTCGTTGCGGTAGATGGCGGAAACCAGTGCATCGCGCGTCGGGAAATGGCGATAGAGTGTGCCGATGCCGACGCCCGCGATGCGGGCGATTTCCTCCAGGCTGGCGCTGGAACCCTTGTCGGCAAAGACGGTCTTTGCCGTTTCCATCAGCAGAAGACGATTGCGTTCGGCATCCGCACGCGGCTTTCGGACGGTGGGTCCGTCACTTTTTTCAGCCATTTCCGAGAAGTCCCCTTGATAACCGGAGGCACCCTCCATATTTATCTGGAGGCATCCTCCTTTTATTTCATTTGAGGCCGGCGGGCAATGGTCCACCAGCCCGGAGCGGTGCGTCCATAATCAAGGAGATAATCATGAGTGGACTTTTTGGCGCGACATCAACCACCGATGAGGTGCTCGCCGGCGTCGATCTCAAGGGCAAGCGAGTTCTGGTGACGGGTGTTTCGGCCGGCCTCGGCGTGGTAACCGCGCGCGTGCTGGCAGCCCATGGAGCGCCGGTGGTGGGTACGGCACGTGACCTTGCAAAGGCGAGGGCGGCAACGGAAGTCGTGCGCGCCGGTGCGGCCAATGGCGGCAGCCTGGATATCGTCGAGCTTGATCTTGCCTCTCTGGCAAGCGTGCGCGCCTGCGCCGATGCGCTCATTGCAGAAGGCCGGCCTTTCGATGTCGTCATTGCCAATGCCGGCGTGATGGCGGCTCCTTTCGGCCGCACCGCCGATGGCTTCGAAACGCAGTTCGGCACCAACCATCTCGGTCATTTCGTGCTGGTCAACCGCATCGCGCCGCTGATCAAATCGGGCGGCCGAGTGGTGATCGTCGCATCCTCGGCCCATCGCATGGCGCCCTTTAGCCTCGACGACCTCAATTTCGAGAGCAAGACCTATGAGCCCTGGGCGGCCTATGCCCAGTCGAAAACCGCAAATATCCTGTTCGCAGTGGAACTCGACCGGCGCCTCAAGGAGCGCGGCATCCGTGCAACGGCACTGCATCCCGGCGGCATCCAGACCGAACTCGACCGTCATCTCGACCCTAATATGATTGAAGGCATGATAACGCAGATCAACGCAGCACTCGCCGCCGAGGGCAAGCCATCCTTCCAGTGGAAGACGATTCCTCAGGGTGCGGCTACCTCCGTCTGGGCAGGTTTCGTCGCCCCGGCAGACGCGGTCGGCGGCAAATATTGCGAGAATTGCCACATCTCCGAAGTGACGGATGCGGAGATCAGCCCGATTTCCGAAGGCGTGCGCACCTACGCGCTCGATCCCGAGACGGCCAGGGCATTGTGGGCCAAAAGCGAGGATATGGTCGGCGAGCGCTTCTAGGCCGTAAACCGGCACGCTTCGAGCTGATAGAGAGCAGGGGAACTGGGAAACTGGTGCCCCTGCCGAGGAGTTGAACCTGGATCAGCGGCTAACCAGACAGCTGCTCTGACGTTGAGCTACGCAGGGCGTAGCATGTTATGCCAGAGATGACGTTCGCAGGCGAACGGAGCTTCGAGAGACGGTTAGAGGCTAAGGTTAACCGCGCATCTCTATCAGAATTAGAAAAGCCCCTCCCATGATGGAAGGGGCTCGGATTGTTCGGCCCTTCGCTACAGCATCGGCCTCGACCGCTATTCCGCTGCCTCTGCGTAACTTTCCACCGGCGGGCAGGTGCAGATCAAGTTGCGGTCGCCATAGACGTTGTCGACGCGGTTGACCGGTGACCAGTATTTGTCGACGCGGAAGGCGCCGGGCGGGAAGCAGGCCTGTTCTCGGCTGTAAGGACGATCCCATTCGCCGACGAGGTCTTCCACCGTGTGCGGGGCGTTCTTCAGCGGGTTGTTCACCTTGTCCATGCGGCCATCCTCGATGGCGCGGGCTTCCTCGCGGATCGCCAGCATCGCCTCGCAGAAGCGGTCGAGTTCGGCCTTGGTCTCGCTTTCCGTCGGCTCGATCATCAGCGTGCCGGCGACCGGCCAGCTCATGGTCGGCGCGTGGAAGCCGCAGTCGATCAGGCGCTTGGCGACGTCGTCGACCGTAACGCCCGAGCTGTCGACCAGCGGACGGGTGTCGATGATGCATTCATGCGCGACGCGGCCGGCAGCCGACTTGTAGAGCACGTCATAGGCGCCCTTCAGCCGGGTGGCGATATAGTTGGCGTTGAGGATCGCCACCTTGGTCGCCTGCGTCAGGCCTTCGCCGCCCATCATCAGGCAATAGCTCCAGGAGATCGGCAGGATCGAGGCGGAGCCGAAGGCGGCGGCCGAGACCGCACCCGAACGGCCGTCGGTTTCGGGATGGCCAGGCAGGTAGGGAGCCAGATGCGCCTTGACACCGATCGGGCCCATGCCGGGTCCGCCGCCACCATGCGGGATGCAGAAGGTCTTGTGCAGGTTGAGATGCGAAACGTCGGAGCCGATGTCACCGGGGCGGGACAGACCGACCATGGCATTCATGTTGGCGCCGTCGAGATAGACCTGGCCGCCGTGCTCGTGCACCAGATCGCAGATCTCCTTGACGGTCTCCTCGAAGACGCCATGCGTCGAAGGGTAGGTGATCATGCAGCAGGAGAGGTTTGCCGCATGCTGCTCCGCCTTGGCGCGGAAATCGTCAAGATCGATATCGCCATTTTCGCGCACCTTGACGACGACGACCTTCATGCCGACCATCTGGGCCGAGGCCGGGTTGGTGCCATGCGCAGAGGTCGGGATCAGGCAGACGTCACGATGGCCGTCGCCATTGGCGATATGATAGTTGCGGATCGTCAGCAGGCCGGCATATTCGCCCTGCGCGCCGGAATTCGGCTGCATGGAGAAGGCGTCGTAGCCGGTGACGGCGCAGAGCTTTTCGATCAGGTCGTCGATCATCTCGCGGTAGCCGAGCGCCTGGTCGGCCGGCACGAAGGGATGGATGTCGGAAAACTCCGGCCAGGTGATCGGCAGCATTTCCGCCGTCGCATTGAGCTTCATCGTGCAGGAGCCGAGCGGGATCATCGAGCGGTCGAGCGCCAGATCCCGATCGGACAGCCGGCGGATGTAACGCGTCATCTCGCTTTCGGCACGGTTCATGTGGAAGATCGGATGGGTGAGGTAATCGCTGGTTCTGAGCAGGCCCTTCGGCAGGCGGTAGGAGGGCTCGAAATCGGCGATAGTGAAATTGCCACCAAAGGCGCGCCAAACGGCTTCGAGCGTCGCCGGCCGGGTGCGTTCGTCGAGGCTCATGCCGATCCCGGTTTCGCCGACCTTGCGCAGATTGACGCCTTCGGCGACGGCGGCACGCAGGATGAGGCCTTGCATGTGGCCGACATCGACGGTGATCGTGTCGAAAAAGGTGTCGGGTTCGACCTTATAACCGAGCTTTTCCAGGCCCTTGGCCATCAGCACGGCTTTCTGGTGCACTTGCTGGGCGATCGCCTTGATGCCCTTCGGGCCGTGGAAGACAGCGTACATCGAGGCCATGACGGCAAGCAGCACCTGGGCGGTGCAGATGTTCGACGTCGCCTTCTCACGGCGGATATGCTGTTCGCGGGTCTGCAGCGACAGGCGATAGGCGCGGTTGCCGCGGGCATCGACGGAGACGCCGACGAGGCGGCCGGGCATGGAGCGCTTGATGGCATCCTTGACCGACATGTAGGCTGCATGCGGGCCGCCGTAACCGACCGGGACACCGAAGCGCTGCGAGGAGCCGACGGCGATATCGGCACCCATTTCACCGGGCGATTTCAACAATGTCAGCGCCAGGATATCGGCGGCGACGATTGATATGGCGCCCGCCTGGTGCAGGCGCGCGATCAGGCCGGTAAAATCATGCACGTGACCGTGCGTGCCGGGATACTGGAAGATCGCGCCGAAGACATCGACAGGATCGAGATCGGTGAAGGGATTGCCGACGATGACGCTCCAGCCGAGCGGCTCGGCGCGGGTGCGGATGAGGGCGATGGTCTGCGGATGGCAGTCGGCATCGACGAAGAAAGCCTTCGCCTTCGACTTGGCGACGCGCTCGGCAATCGCCATGCCTTCGGCGGCGGCGGTTGCCTCGTCGAGCAGCGAGGCGTTGGCGACGTCGAGACCGGTGAGGTCGCAGATCATCGTCTGGTAATTCAGGAGCGCTTCCAGGCGGCCCTGGCTGATTTCCGGCTGGTAAGGCGTATAGGCGGTGTACCAGGCCGGGTTTTCCAGGATGTTACGCTGGATGACCGGCGGTGTGATCGTGCCGTAATAACCCTGGCCGATCAGCGAGACCAGCACCTTGTTCTTGTTGGCGGTCTCGCGCAGCTTGTCGAGCGCCTCGCGCTCGGTCATCGGCGCGCCCCAGACGAGCGGCGCCTTCTGGCGGATCGAGGGCGGCAGCGTCGCGTCGATCAGGCCGTCGAGGCTGTTGTAGCCGATCACCTTCAGCATGTCGGTCATCTCGGCCGGCGAGGGGCCGATATGACGGCGATTGGCGAAATCGTAGGGCTGATAGTCGGTGAACTGGAATTCTGTCGGCGTCGTCATTACGCAGTGAGCTCCTTGTAGGCCGCTTCGTCGAGCAGACCATCGGCGTCGGCAGCATTTGCAAGCTTCAGCTTGAAGAACCAGCCAGCGCCCTGAGGATCGGAATTGACCAGCGACGGATCTGCAACGATGGCCGGATTGACCTCGGTAATCTCGCCGTCAAGCGGACAATAGACGTCGGAAGCAGCCTTGACCGATTCAACGGTCGCAGCATTGCCGTTCTTGGAGAAGGTTGCGCCGACTTCCGGGAGTTCGACGAAAACCAGGTCGCCGAGCTGATCGACGGCATAAGTGGTGATGCCGACCGTCGCAACGCCGCCTTCGATCTTCAGCCATTCGTGTTCTTCGGTAAATTTCAGCATTGTTCGTCCTCTCTGGAAAAGGTTTAGCGTTTGTAGGTCGGTGTGACGAAGGGCAGGGCGCTGACGGTGGTCGGCAGATATTTGCCGCGCACCTCGGCATAGACCAATGTGCCTGCGGCAGCATGGGAGAGCGGCACGTAGCCCATGGCGACGGGGCCTTCGACGCTGGGGCCGAAGCCGCCGGAGGTGACCTCGCCGATTTCGACCTTGCCTTCGGCATCGGCATAGAGCTTGGCATGGCCGCGCACCGGCGCCTTGCCTTCCGGCTTCAGGCCGACGCGGC
>NZ_JALBGX010000139.1:0-16823 GCF_023006465.1 Rhizobium sp. PRIMUS64
CTTCGAGGCAGCGGCTGCCGGCGTCTGGCTGCATGGCGAGGCAGGTCAACGCGCCGGCAAGGGGCTGACGGCGGAGGAGCTTGCGGCCCGTGTATTGCCGCTTTAGAGCAGCGTGCGTCCTTTCGGACGCGCAAAGAACGCAACTCCTTTAATCCTCGCATCGTGCTTTCCGGCAATTGATTCCGATTTTCGGGCCGGTGCGCGGGCGCCTCCGCATGGGCCAGGGAGCGCGCGGACGCCGCAGATCCGGCCATCTGGCGGATCTGCCCGCTGCTGGCTTCCTGCACCTCGAACGCGGAAGCATTCCGCATCGTCACCCGACATGTGTGGCCGTGGCGCAGGCTGGGTTGTTTTACAATTGTAAATGCGGCCAGGGTGTTCTGTCGCGGATTTCGCAGAAACGGGAATGGGCAGGTCCGTCCTTAGTTGGACGAGGGCGGGTTGAGCCCTATGTCGGCTGAATAACGGCCATTGTCGTCGCGATCCTTGCGTGGCATCTTCCCGGCGGAGGATTCCACCTCTCGTTGACGGGCTTTCCGTTTTTTACTGCGTAAGTCTGTCTTCTCGACGGAGGCTCGAATGAGTATTGGCCTGATCGCCCTTCTTGATGATATCGCGGCATTGGCCAAGGTGGCTGCGGCGTCGCTCGACGATATTGCCGGCCAGGCTGCCAAGGCAGGCGCGAAAGCGGCTGGTGTCGTCATTGATGATGCGGCAGTCACACCCCGCTATGTCACCGGATTTTCCGCAGCACGCGAATTGCCGATCATCGGCAAGATCACGCTCGGCTCGCTGAAGAACAAGCTTCTGATCCTGCTTCCAGCAGCACTGATCCTGAGCCTTGTCGCACCGCAGGCGATCACGCCGCTGTTGATGATCGGCGGGCTTTATCTTTGCTACGAGGGTGTGGAAAAAGTCTACGGACTGGTGCTGCCGCATGCGGCCCATGCCCATGAATCGTCACTCGAGACGACAAGCCTCGATGCCAAATCGCTAGAAGACGAGAAGGTTGCCGGCGCAATCAAGACGGATTTCATCCTGTCGGCCGAAATCATGGCGATTACGCTCGCCGCGGTGCCGTCAGGCAGCATGTTCACGCAGGCCCTCATCCTTGCCGTCGTTGGACTGGGGATCACGATCATGGTCTATGGCGGCGTGGCGCTTATCGTGAAGGCCGATGATCTGGGTCTGATGCTGGCGCGTCTGCAGACGGCATCTCCGATGGGCGCCTTCTTGCGTTCGATCGGGAAGGGGCTTGTCACAGGCATGCCTTATTTTCTGAAAGTGCTCGGCATCGTCGGAACGGCGGCCATGATCTGGGTCGGCGGCGGCATCATCGTTCATGGCCTCGAAACCTATGGCATCAGCGGCCTTGCGCATCTGATCCATGATGCCGCTGAGGCGACGGCGCATGCAGTTCCCGTTCTGGCATCAGTGCTGCGCTGGATCGTCGAGGCCGCAGGCGCGGGCATCGTCGGTATCGTCGCCGGCTTGATCGCAATTCCGGTCACAGGCTACGCCGTCTCGCCGATATGGCGGTACCTCAAATCGCTCCTGCCGCGCCGGCGCAAAGAGGCGCTGGCGGACGGGAAAAAATAAAGCCAGATTCCGTCGACGAGCAAGGCGTCATATCCAGCCTCATGGAATGCGTGACCGACGATGTGATACCCACACAATGTCACGATCCCTGTTGTGACTATCCAACCTCGCCTATTTCGCTAGCGCCTGCTGCAGGGCGATTGCCCCATGCGGCGCATTGACCTTGCCCTCATGGATCATGAAGGCGAAGACGTCGCGCGGCTCGGTCTTCACCTTGCGATCGCCATCGATCAGCGGCAGGTCATCAGGAACCTTGCCCTCGGCCCAGGTCTCCAGTCGGTCTGCCCAGGCCTTCAGGTCCTCTTCCGGATAGCAGGTCGGGATATCGTCCGAGCCCTTCTGCAGCCGCGCATAGACGAAATCGGCCGTCACGTCGGCGATCATCGGATATTCGAAGTGTTCGGCGCAGACTGGCGCCACGCCGTATTTCGAAAGCAGCGCCACGAACTCCGGCACCTTGAAGGAGTCGTGCCGTACTTCGACCACGTGGCGGAGCGTCAGCCCGTCCTGTTTTGCCGGCAGCAGCTTCAAGAAGGCTTCGAAATCGTCCGAATCGAACCTCTTCGTCGGCGCGAACTGCCAAAGCAGCGGCCCGAGATGATCGCCGAGTTCGCTGATGCCCGACGACAGAAACCGCTCCATCGATTCACCGGCTTCGGCAAGCACTCGCCGATTGGTGACGAAACGTGTCGCCTTCAGCGAAAAGATGAAACCGTCGGGCACGTCAGCCGCCCATTTGGCAAAGACCGCAGGCTTTTGCGTGCTGTAATAGGTGCCGTTGACCTCGATGACCTTCAGCTGGCGGCTGGCGTAATTCAGCTCGTCCTTCTGTTTCAGGTCATCGGG
Organism: Rhizobium sp. PRIMUS64; assembly: GCF_023006465.1. Lineage (NCBI taxonomy): Bacteria > Pseudomonadati > Pseudomonadota > Alphaproteobacteria > Hyphomicrobiales > Rhizobiaceae > Rhizobium > Rhizobium sp. PRIMUS64. The sequence goes on from NZ_JALBGX010000139.1 coordinate 2,446, forward strand.
AAAGAAATGCCCGCGCCAGGGCTCGAAGGTCCAGCCGCCGATGCCGGTGCGGATAGTGCCGGATTTCGTCATGTCGTCCTCCCCATTCGCAGCCGCTCAGGCCGCATCGATCTCTTTGGTCATATCGACGAGCGTCCATCCTGGCCGATATGGGCTCGGCCGGCGACCCGTTTCCTGAAACCCGAAGGCGCTGTAGAGAGCGATGTTCCGCTCCATCCGCGCATTGGTGTAGAGCCGGATCTCCGGCACGGCCCATTCTCGCGCCTTGCCCTCCAGCCAGTGCAGCATCGCCATTCCATGCCCGGCACCCTGAAAGGCCGGCGAGACCGCGATGCTGAACAGCATGAGGTGATCGGCATGCCGCTCGACGACCACCAGGCCGGCCGTTTGCCCGCCGATCTCGCGCAGCCAGACTCGCCGCGTTCGATCCGCGGCGCGTAATCCTCTGTCACCGGGATCGGCGGAGCGCCAAACAACTCGGTGTAGGGCCGATAGGCGGCGGTTGTCAGCGTCGCGATCGTTTCCAGATCATCGAGCGACGCTGGCCTCATCGTCATTCCGCCGCAACCGCCTTCTTCACCGGCCGTCGCTCCAGCAATTCCTTCAGGAAGTGTCCGGTATAGGACCGCTTCTCCTTGACGATCGCCTCCGGCGTACCGGTTGCGACGATTTCACCGCCGCCGTCGCCGCCTTCGGGGCCGAAATCGAGCACCCAGTCGGCCGTCTTGATGACTTCGAGATTGTGCTCGATCACCACCACCGAGTTACCCTGGTTGACCAGTTCGTGCAGCATTTCGAGCAATTTGGCGACGTCGTGGAAATGCAGGCCGGTCGTCGGTTCATCGAGAATGTAGAGCGTGCGCCCCGTCGAGCGCTTCGACAGCTCCTTGGCAAGCTTGACGCGCTGCGCCTCGCCACCGGAAAGCGTATTCGCCTGCTGGCCGACCTTGATATAACCGAGACCGACATCCTTCAGCGATTGCAGCTTGTCGCGCACGGCAGGCACCGCCGCGAAGAAATCGACGCCTTCCTCCACCGTCATGTCGAGCACCTCGGCAATCGACTTCTGCTTGAAGGTGACATCGAGCGTCTCTCTGTTATAGCGCTTGCCGTGGCAGACGTCGCAGGTGACGTAGACATCGGGCAAGAAGTGCATCTCGATCTTGATGACACCATCGCCTTGGCAGGCCTCGCAGCGTCCGCCCTTGACGTTGAAGGAGAAGCGACCCGGCTGATAGCCGCGTGCCTTGGCCTCCGGCAGACCGGCGAACCAGTCGCGGATCGGCGTGAAGGCGCCGGTATAGGTCGCCGGGTTCGAGCGCGGCGTGCGGCCGATCGGCGACTGGTCGATATCGATCACTTTATCGATATGCTCGAAGCCGTCGATGCGATCATGATCGGCCGGGTTTTCACGCGCGCCCATGACGCGGCGTGCGGCCGATTTATATAGCGTCTCGATCAGGAAGGTGGATTTGCCGCCGCCGGAAACGCCGGTCACCGCAGTAAAAACACCGAGCGGGATCGACGCCGTGACGTTCTTGAGATTGTTGCCGCGCGCGCCGACCACCTTGATCTCGCGGCCCTTCTTCGGCTTGCGGCGCTCGTCGGGAACGGGAACGCCAAGTTCGCCGGAGAGATATTTGCCGGTCAGCGAATTCGGACTGTCCATGATGTCCTGCGGCGTACCATGGGCGATGACCTCACCGCCGTGAATGCCGGCCGCCGGGCCGATATCGACGACGTCGTCGGCGGACAGGATCGCATCCTCGTCATGTTCGACGACAATGACGGTGTTGCCGATGTCGCGCAGGTGCTTCAGCGTGTCGAGCAGCCGGGCATTGTCGCGCTGATGCAGGCCGATCGACGGTTCGTCGAGCACGTAAAGCACGCCCGTCAGCCCTGAGCCGATCTGCGAGGCAAGCCGGATACGCTGGCTCTCGCCGCCCGACAGCGTGCCGGAATTGCGCGAAAGGCTGAGATATTCCAGTCCGACATCGTTGAGGAAGCGCAGCCGGTCGCGGATCTCCTTGAGGATGCGCACGGCGATCTCGTTCTGCTTGGCATTGAAGCTTGCCGGCAGTGTCTCGAACCAGTCGCGGGCGACGCGGATCGACATACCGGTCACTTCGCCGATATGCAGAGTGTCGATCTTCACCGCCAGGGCCTCTGGCTTCAGGCGGAAGCCGTTGCAGGCCGGGCAGGGGGCCGCCGACATGAAGCGCTCGATGTCTTCGCGCGCCCAGGCGGAATCGGTCTCTTTCCACCGCCGCTCGAGATTGGTGATAATGCCCTCGAAATTCTTCTGCGTCGTATAGGAGCGGGCGCCGTCGGCGTAGTGGAATTCGATCTTGTCGTTGGTGCCGTTGAGGATGACGTCCTTGGCCTCGTCGGAAAGATCGTTCCAGCGCGTGCCGAGCTTGAAGCCGTAATGTTTGCCGAGCGCTTCCAGCGTCTGATTGTAATAGGGCGAGGTCGACTTGGCCCAGGGCGCGATCGCCCCGTCGCGCAGCGTCCGCTCGGGCTCGGGCACGATCAGATCCGGATCGATCTTCTGCTGGGCGCCGAGGCCGTCGCAGGTCGGGCAGGCGCCGAACGGGTTGTTGAAGGAGAACAGCCTGGGTTCGATCTCGGGAATGGTGAAGCCAGAGACTGGGCAGGCGAACTTCTCCGAAAACAGCACGCGTTCATGCGTCTCGTTCAGCGACTTGTTGGCGGATCCGCCGGCTGACGTCTCTTCCGGCGGCAACGGCTTGTCGGCGAATTCGGCGACCGCCAGCCCGTCGGCGAGCTTCAGGCACGTTTCGAGACTGTCCGCCAGCCGCGCTGAGACATCCGAGCGCACGACGATGCGGTCGACCACCACGTCGATGTCATGCTTGTATTTCTTGTCGAGCACCGGCGCCTCGGCGATCTCGTAGAACTGGCCGTCGACCTTGACGCGCTGGAAGCCCTTCTTCATCAGCTCGGCCAGTTCCTTCTTGTATTCGCCCTTGCGCCCGCGCACGAGCGGCGCGAGAATATAAAGACGGGTGCCCTCGCCGAAATCGAGGATGCGGTCGACCATCTGGCTGACGGTCTGGCTCTCGATCGGCAGGCCGGTCGCCGGCGAATAGGGAACGCCGACGCGGGCAAAGAGCAGGCGCATATAGTCGTAGATCTCGGTGACGGTGCCGACCGTCGAGCGCGGGTTGCGCGAGGTGGTCTTTTGCTCGATCGAGATCGCCGGCGACAGCCCGTCGATCTGGTCGACATCCGGCTTCTGCATCATTTCGAGGAACTGGCGGGCATAGGCCGACAGGCTCTCGACATAGCGCCGCTGGCCTTCGGCATAGATCGTGTCGAAGGCGAGCGAGGATTTGCCGGAACCCGAAAGCCCGGTCATGACGATCAGCTTGTTACGCGGCAGATCGAGATCGATGCTCTTGAGATTATGCTCGCGCGCGCCGCGGATGGAGATCGTCTTCAGTTCGCTCATCGTCTCTGCTTTGGTTTTCTGGATGACAGCCCTTATTTAGTGATGCCGACGGGCGAGTCGAGGCTGAATATCCGCAAGGGCTCAAGGTTTTCGATTCTGTTGACAGGATCATACGGATAAACTAGAACAAATAAAGAACAAAATTCCTGATGAATGCATGCGGCTTTCTGATGGATAAACATGTGGATTAAATGTCGCCCATGCGCATCGGCGGTCCGTGATGGTTTAAGGTGCGCCGATCGATTAAACGCCGCCGGGCAGGGCGGCAGGCAGGGTGAGAAGTATGGCTGGTAGCGTGAATAAGGTAATTCTGGTTGGAAACGTCGGTGCAGACCCCGAAATCCGCCGCACTCAGGATGGCCGGCCGATCGCCAATCTTCGTATCGCGACCTCGGAGACCTGGCGCGATCGCAATTCCGGCGAGCGCCGTGAGAAGACCGAATGGCACACTGTCGTCGTCTTCAACGAGGGCCTCTGCAAGGTCGTCGAGCAATATGTGAAGAAGGGCGCCAAGCTCTATATCGAAGGCCAGCTGCAGACCCGCAAGTGGCAGGACCAGCAGGGCCAGGATCGTTACAGCACGGAAGTGGTGCTGCAGGGGTTTGGTTCGACGCTGACGATGCTCGACGGCCGCGGTGAAGGCGGCGGCGCGAGCGGCGGCCGTGGCAGTGCCGCTGGCGGCAACGATTACGGCGACGATTACGGCGCCCCGGCGCCCTCCTCATCGCCGAGCCGCGGCGGTGGCGGCGGTGGCAACTTCTCGCGGGATCTCGACGACGATATCCCGTTCTGATCGATAGCCTTTGCTGGCTTTGTGAAAGACGTGAGAGAGCATGATGCCTTGGATGGCGTCATGCTCTTTTTCTTTTATCTCGCGGCAGATGCCGCCATTTTCAGTGCGGCGTCGCGCTGATGAGATTGAGCGCCGATTTCGCGCCGTCGACGACGAATTGTGCGGCAAGGGCAGCGAGGATGACGCCGAGAAGCCGTGTCAGGATCGCCCGGCCGGTGACGCCGAGGAAACGGTCCAGCCGTTCAGCGACGAGCAGCATGAGGAAGGTCAGTAACAGATTGCCGGCAAGGACGCCGATCAGCTGCGCCTTTCCGACGGATGTCGCCAGCGTGCCGGCAAGCAGGATCGTCGCCGAAATCGCGCCCGGGCCGGCGATCAGCGGCAAGGCGAGGGGAAAGACGGCGATATTCTCGATATGATCCTTGGTGATCGCCACTTCGGTCGCCTTCTCCTTGCGGTCCTGGCGCTTTTCGAACACCATCTCGAAGGCGATCCAGAACAGCAGCAGACCGCCCGCGATGCGGAAGGCGCCGATCGAAATCCCGAGCACGCTGAGCACGCCGGCGCCGAACAGAGCGAAGACGGCGAGGATGATGAAGGCGATGGTCGAGCCACGCAGCGCCACCTGCGTGCGCTCACTGCGGCTCATGCCTGTCGTCAGCCCCAGAAAGATCGGTGCGAGCCCCGGCGGATCGATGGTGACGAGCAGCGTCGTGAAGGCGTTGATCAATTGGTCGGCGCTTGCCATCGGCTCTCCGGAACCCCATATGAGTGCGTGGTTTTTATGATTGTGAAGCGGGGATTCCGATTTGGCAAATATCCCGCAGCGGCCCGCGGCTGATTTGTCCGGTCCGGCCGCGCAACTTGCATGTTTTACCGTCTTTAAGCCGCAAAAGCCTGTTCAAAACGCGCTGTGAAATTGGCGCGGGAACAGGCTTTCCGCTATAAATCTTCAAGTGATTCTAGAAGAGATCGTGATCTGTTTTGACTGAGCAAACACCCCCCGGCGGCGGGAAGCTCCCGCCAGGCATCGAGCCCATCTCCATCATGGAGGAAATGCAGCGGTCGTATCTCGATTACGCCATGAGCGTCATCGTCAGCCGCGCGCTGCCCGACGTGCGCGACGGCCTCAAGCCCGTGCACCGGCGCATCCTCTACGGCATGTCCGAGCTCGGCATCGACTGGAACAAGAAATACGTCAAATGCGCCCGCGTCACCGGTGACGTGATGGGTAAATTCCATCCGCACGGCAATTCCGCAATCTATGATGCGCTCGCCCGCATGGCGCAGCCCTGGTCGCTGCGGCTGCCGCTGATTGACGGTCAGGGCAATTTCGGTTCGGTCGATGGTGATCCGCCGGCGGCCGAACGTTATACCGAATGCCGCCTCGAAAAGGCTGCCCACTCGCTGCTCGACGATCTCGACAAGGAAACCGTCGATTTCCGCGACAACTACGACGGCACGCTCTCCGAGCCGGTCGTGGTGCCCGCCAAGTTCCCGAACCTGCTCGTCAACGGCGCCGGCGGCATCGCCGTCGGCATGGCGACCAACATCCCGCCGCACAATCTGTCGGAAGTTATCGACGGCTGCATCGCGCTGATCGACGATCCGGCAATCGAGCTGCCGGAACTGATCCAGATCATTCCCGGCCCCGATTTCCCCACGGGCGCGAAGATCCTCGGTCGTGCCGGCATCCGCTCGGCTTATGAGACCGGCCGCGGCTCCGTCATCATGCGCGGCGTCGCTGCCATCGAGCCGATGCGCGGTGACCGCGAGCAGATCATCATCACCGAGATTCCCTATCAGGTGAACAAGGCGACGATGATCGAGAAGATGGCCGAGCTGGTGCGCGACAAGCGCATCGAAGGCATCTCCGACCTGCGCGACGAATCCGACCGCCAGGGTTATCGCGTTGTCGTCGAGCTGAAGCGCGATGCCAATGCCGAAGTCATCCTCAACCAGCTTTATCGCTATACGCCGCTGCAGACGTCCTTCGGCTGCAACATGGTGGCGCTGAACGGCGGCAAGCCCGAGCAGCTGACGCTGCTCGACATGCTGCGCGCTTTTGTCTCGTTCCGCGAAGAAGTCGTTAGCCGGAGAACGAAATTCCTGCTGCGCAAGGCGCGTGATCGCGCCCACGTGTTGGTCGGTCTCGCCATTGCTGTCGCCAATATCGACGAGGTCATCCGCGTCATCCGCCAGGCGCCCGATCCGCAGTCGGCCCGCGAAGAATTGATGACCCGCCGCTGGCCGGCGGCAGATGTCGAAAGCCTGATCCGCCTGATCGACGATCCGCGCCATCGCATCAATGACGACCTGACTTACAACCTCTCCGAAGAGCAGGCCCGCGCTATCCTCGAACTGCGCCTGGCCCGCCTGACGGCCCTTGGTCGCGACGAAATCGGCGACGAACTCAATAAGATCGGCGAGGAAATCAAGGATTACCTCGATATTCTCTCGTCGCGCGTCCGCATCCAGACCATCGTCAAGGACGAACTTCTCGCCGTCCGGGACGAGTTCGGCACGCCGCGCCGCACCGAGATCGTCGATGGCGGCCTTGAAATGGACGACGAGGATCTGATCGCCCGCGAAGACATGGTCGTCACCGTCTCGCATCTCGGTTACATCAAGCGCGTGCCGCTCACCACTTATCGCGCCCAGCGCCGTGGCGGCAAAGGTCGCTCCGGCATGACCACCCGCGACGAAGATTTTGTTAGCCGGCTATTCGTCGTCAACACCCATACGCCGGTTCTGTTCTTCTCGTCGCGCGGAATCGTCTACAAGGAGAAGGTCTGGCGCCTGCCGATCGGCACGCCGACCTCGCGCGGCAAGGCGCTGATCAACATGCTGCCGCTCGCACCCGGCGAGCGTATCACCACGATCCTGCCATTGCCCGAGGACGAGACGAGCTGGGACAATCTCGACGTCATGTTCTCGACGACGCGCGGCACGGTTCGCCGCAACAAGCTGTCGGACTTCGTCCAGGTCAACCGCAACGGCAAGATCGCCATGAAGCTCGAGGAGGAGGGCGACGAAATCCTCTCTGTCGAGACCTGCACCGAAGATGACGACGTGTTGCTGACGACGGCGCTCGGCCAGTGCATCCGCTTCTCCGTCGACGACGTCCGCGTCTTTGCCGGCCGCAACTCGATCGGCGTGCGCGGCATCACGCTTGCCGGCGGCGACCGGATCATCTCGATGACCATCGTGCGCCATGTCAACGCCGAACCGTGGGAGCGTGCTGCCTATCTGAAGCGCGCCGCCAACGACCGTCGCCTGACGACGGGCGAGGCCGAGGAGATCGCGCTGGTTGGCGAGGAAGTCACCGAGGAGGGACAGCTGAGCGACGAGCGTTACGAAGAGCTGAAGCAGCTGGAGCAGTTCGTCCTGACCGTTTCCGAAAAGGGCTTCGGCAAGCGTTCGTCTTCCTACGACTTCCGCATCTCCGGCCGCGGCGGCAAGGGTATCCGCGCCACCGATACGTCGAAAACAGGCGAGATCGGCGAACTGGTCGCGGCTTTCCCGGTCGATGACGGCGATCAGATCATGCTGGTCTCCGATGGCGGCCAGCTGATCCGCGTGCCGGTCGGCGGTATCCGCATCGCCAGCCGCGCCACCAAGGGCGTCACCATCTTCTCGACGGCCAAGGACGAAAAGGTCGTCTCGGTCGAACGCATCAGCGAGCCGGAGGAGGATGAGACGGAAGAGACTGTCGAGGTCGCCGAAGGTACTGCTGCTGCTATCGAGGAAGGTGCTGCCGACGAAGGTGGCGGCGACGAGGCGCCGATTGCCGATGGCGATCCGGCCGGGCCAGCCGAGGAATGATCAGATGAACGGGGCGGCTTCGAGCCGCCCATTTCTTTTCAGGCCGCCCTTTTTCTTCTGAAGTCCGAGGAAGGTTCGAGATCACGCCCAAAGAAAAGCCGGACGCTGGGTGCATCCGGCTTTGAATGGCCCTGGCGACGGAAGGGTGCCGCTCAAGGGTGGGAAGAGGAGAGGAAGGAACGTCAGAACGCTCTATGTTTTTCGTTCAGAGCTTTCACCTCTTCGCCTTCGCGCCGAAGCGCTGAAATCGTCGAGGCCACAGACACGATGAACATGACGCTGATGAGGGCGGTGAGCACTGTCAAGATCGTGAACATAGGCATTCCTTTCCTGGGGAGTTGCGTTCTCGCCCCTCAGTACTGGCCCAGCACGGCCGTCCGGGCCGAAGCATAGGGACCATAAACCTTGGACGTATCGACCTTCTGATCATAGAGAGCGACAGTTGCGGTCAGCATGCCCGTGACCATTACCATCCAGAGCACGTTAATCATCGTAATCTTACCGGGCATCTTTAGTCCTTCCTGCCGCGCTAATCGCATCTATGGGGTCGGTTGAATGAACGCATCCGTTTGAAAATGGTTCCGCCGGATGTTGAGGGGTGTTTACCAATGGCGATCTGAAGCCTCCTTGAATGTCTCGTTCATCTGGCGTTCAGATTCGAAGTCCGTTTTCGCGCAGCCGGCCTTGGGCGCGTACGATCGCCGCATGTTCGGCAAGCTCTGGCCGCACCCAGCTCATCTCGTAACGATCGGCGAAATAACCATAGGCCATCTCGGCCGCGAGGGAGAAAACGACGGCAACTGTAACGAGCACGATCAGCATGGACCTGGTCTTTCGGGGAGCGCCTGATGCCGGAATGGCATCGGCTGCGTGAATGACAAGAATTAAGCAGATCGCATCTGAAACGGCCTTGAACGGGCCATTCATCCGCCGTTTAACCGCCCGACGCATAACGTCCTTTCCGTGTCTGAAAAGACGCGCGGCGCTCTAGCCGGAGCTGGGTAAATCACTTGCGAGAAGGCGTCATCCGTGACAAAAGGCGTCAAACCAACGGCCGGACCACATGACGACAGCTTTTTATCCGGGGTCCTTCGACCCGATCACCAATGGGCATGTGGATGTTCTGGTCCAGGCGCTGAACGTCGCCGAAAAGGTGATCGTCGCGATCGGCATCCATCCCGGCAAGGCGCCGCTCTTCTCCTTCGAAGAGAGAGCCGAGTTGATCCGCCGTTCTCTGGCGCAAGCGCTGCCCGGCAAGGCCGGCGATATCACCGTCGTCGCCTTCGACAATCTGGTCGTTGATGCCGCCCGCACCCATGGCGCCACGCTGTTGATCCGCGGTCTTCGCGACGGCACCGACCTTGATTACGAAATGCAGATGGCCGGCATGAACCGGACGATGGCGCCCGATATCCAGACCATCTTTTTGCCGGCGGGTACGGCCTCGCGGCCCATTACCGCCACATTGGTCCGCCAGATCGCCGCCATGGGCGGCGATGTCAGCGCTTTCGTACCGGCCGCCGTCTTGCAAGCCCTCACATCCAAGCGCCCAAACTAGTAAGAACAAAGACTAACCAGCGCAAAGACCAGGCGGACCCCGCCGCAATGGAGCTCATATGAAACTCTTCTATCTCGCATTTGCCGGCGTGTTGTACCTCGCCTCCTTCGCGGGGGATGCCTTCGCCCAGTCGGCCGATCATTATCTCACCATCCAGCTGAAGAACGGCCCTGTCGTCATCCAGCTCATGCCTGAGGTGGCGCCGAAGCATGTCGCCCAGATCGAGGCGCTGGCCAAGAAGGGCGAATATGACAACGTCGCCTTCCACCGCGTCATTGACGGCTTCATGGCTCAGACCGGCGACGTCAAATACGGCAATATGGAAAAGGGCTTCGATGCGAGCCTTGCCGGCACCGGCTCTTCCGATCTGCCGGACATTCCGGCCGAATTCTCCAAGACCCCGTTCGTGCGCGGCACGGTCGGCATGGCCCGTTCGCAGGATCCGAATTCCGCCAATTCGCAGTTCTTCATCATGTTCGCCGACGGCTCCTTCCTGAACGGCCAGTACACCGTCGTCGGCAAGGTCGTCTCCGGCATGGAGAACGTCGACAAGATCAAGCGCGGCGAAGGCCAGAACGGCGAAGTTAAAAGCCCCGACCGGATGATCAAGGTCACCCTGGGCAAGAAGTAAGTTAAGAGAGAAAACTAGAGGAGAAGATAATGGCCGAGATCAAGGATCCCGAAAACACCGTCATTCTGGAAACCACCAAGGGCAAGGTTGTCATTCAGCTTTTGCCGCAGGTCGCCCCGGAGCATGTCGCCCGCATCAAGGAACTGGCCCGCGAGAAGGCCTATGACGGCGTCGTGTTCCACCGCGTCATCCAGGATTTCATGGCCCAGACGGGCGACGTCGAATTCGGCAAGAAGGGCTCGGAAACCTTCAATCCCGGCCGCGCCGGCATGGGCGGTTCGTCGAAGCCGGATCTGAAGGCCGAATTCTCCGCGACCACGCATACGCGCGGCACCTGCTCGATGGCCCGTTCGCAGAACCCGAACTCGGCCAATTCGCAGTTCTTCATCTGCTTCACTGACGCGCCCTGGCTGAACAAGCAGTATTCCGTCTGGGGCCAGGTCATCGAAGGCATGGACAACGTCGACAAGATCAAGCGCGGCGAGCCGGTTTCCGATCCGGATTCGATCGTCTCCATGCGGGTTGCCGCCGACGTCTGATTGTGATTTCTGCTGAAACCCGCCCTTGCGCGTCAACCGCGCGGGGGCGGGTTTCGCTTTGCCTGAAAGTGCCCTGATGCGCGTAGACCTTTTCGATTTCGATCTGCCCGATGAACGCATTGCGTTGAGGCCCGCCGAGCCACGCGACAGCGCGCGCCTGCTCGTCGTCGATCCGAATGCGGAAAGCCACCTGTCGGATCATCGCGTCGGCGATCTCACGTCCTTCCTGCAGGCTGGCGACGCGCTGGTTTTCAACGACACCAAGGTCATTCCCGCCCAGCTCGCGGGCATCCGCCATCGCGACGGCGCCGGTGGCCAGCAGGTGTCTGCCACGCTGCACATGCGCATCGGCCCCAACCGCTGGAAGGCCTTCGCCAAGCCGGGCAAGCGCATCAAACAGGACGACCGCATCTCCTTCGGCCATTCCGGCGAAAGCTGCTTCCTCGGCTCGCTCGATGCCACCGTCGAGGAGAAGGGCGAGGCCGGCGAAGTGACGCTGCTGTTCGATCTCTCCGGCCCGGCGCTCGACGAGGCGATCGCCGCCGTCGGCCATATCCCGCTGCCGCCCTATATCGCCGCCAAGCGCCCCGAGGACGAGCGCGACCGCGCGGACTATCAGACGATCTATGCCCGCGAGGAGGGCGCCGTTGCTGCACCCACCGCCGGCCTGCACTTCACGCCTGGCCTGTTCGAGGCGCTTGATAGGGCCGGCATCGAACGCCATTTCGTCACGCTGCATGTCGGCGCCGGCACCTTCCTGCCCGTCAAGGCTGATGATACCGCCGATCACCGGATGCATCTGGAAAGCGGTACGGTCAGCGCTGCGACGGCTGCACGGCTGAACGCCGTCAAGGCGAACGGCGGGCGCATCGTCTGCGTCGGCACGACCTCGCTGCGTCTCATCGAAAGTGCGGCGGAAGAGAGCGGCGAAATCCGCGCCTGGAGTGGCGCCACCGGCATTTTCATCACGCCGGGTTACCGCTTCAAGGCTGTCGACATGCTGATGACCAATTTCCACCTGCCGCGCTCGACGCTCTTCATGCTGGTCTCGGCCTTTTCAGGCCTCGATACCATGCGCGCCGCCTATGACCACGCCATCCAGACGGGCTACCGCTTCTATTCCTATGGCGATGCCAGCCTTCTCTTCCGGAAAGACTAGATGACCGAGACCTTCCAATTCACCCTTGACAAGACCGATGCCGGCGCCCGCCTCGGCCAGATTTCCATGCCGCGCGGCGAGATCCGCACGCCGGCCTTCATGCCGGTCGGGACTGTCGGCACTGTTAAGGCCATGTATCTCGACCAGGTGCGCGAGACCGGCGCCGACATCATTCTCGGCAATACCTATCACCTGATGCTGCGCCCGACGGCCGAGCGCGTCGCTCGGCTCGGCGGCCTGCATAAGCTGATCCGCTGGGAACATCCGATCCTGACGGACTCGGGCGGTTTCCAGGTCATGTCGCTGTCGGGCCTACGCAAGCTCGACGAACAGGGCGTCACCTTCAAGTCGCATGTCGACGGCAGCCTGCATCACATGTCGCCAGAGCGCTCCATCGAAATTCAGGGGTTGCTCGGTTCCGATATCCAGATGCAGCTCGATGAATGCGTGGCGCTGCCGGCCGAGCCGAAAGAGATCGAGCGCGCCATGGAAATGTCGCTGCGCTGGGCCGAACGCTGCAGGGTCGCCTTCGGCGAGCAGCCCGGGAAGGCGATGTTCGGCATCGTCCAGGGCGGCGATATCCCGGCGCTGCGCATCCGCTCGGCCGAGGCGCTGAGCCAGCTCGACCTCAAAGGCTATGCGATCGGCGGCCTTGCCGTCGGCGAGCCGCAGGACGTCATGCTGCAGATGCTGGAGACGACACTGCCTGTACTCCCCAGCGAAAAGCCGCGTTACCTCATGGGCGTCGGTACGCCTGACGATATCCTGAAATCGGTTGCGCGTGGCATCGACATGTTCGACTGCGTCATGCCGACCCGCTCCGGCCGCCATGGCCTGGCCTTCACTCGCCGCGGCAAGGTCAATATCCGCAATGCCCGCCATGCCGAGGATATGCGCCCGCTCGACGAACAGTCGAACTGCCCGGCCTCGCGCGACTATTCACGCGCCTATCTGCACCATCTCGTCCGCTCCAACGAAGCGCTCGGCGGCATGCTACTCTCCTGGCACAATCTTGCTTATTACCAGGAACTGATGCAGGGCATCCGTAAAGCGATCGCCGCAAGCCGCTTCGCCGATTTCATGGCGGAAACGCAGGAGGAATGGGCGAGGGGTGATCTCCAACCCGTTTAGATACCCTTGCTGTCCGCATCCGGCACGATCTGCACGCCGTTGATCCTGTAACTGCCGTCCGGCTGGCGCATGATCTGGTAGATCGCCGTCCAGTCCTTGCCGTCGCGGCCTGAGATCAGCACCTCGTGATAGATCAGCGCGCCGTCGTCGATCGAGCGGCTGCGCCCGAAGGCGTAGTTGCCGGGATGATAGACCGGCTCGTAGCTCTTCTTCACCATGGCGAAGAACAGGTTCTTGTCGGGATACATCCCCTTGATGCCGGGGGCGGCGAAGGAATAGGCGGTCTCGGCATCGTCCTTGAGGAAGGCCTTGATCTGTTCCTCGATCATCGTCCGCGTCGTGTCGATCGGATCTTCGGCGCGGGCCGATACGGGGGAGAGGGCGGATGCGGCACACAGGATGAGAACTGCGAAGAAGGCGCGCATGGATTGATCTCCGGCTCCGTCAGGGAAACGATCCCCCGACGGGCAGAAGTGTAGGCGATTTCTGGCGCAAGAAAAGCGGACTTTACGACCAGCGCCGGAAGAGGGCGCTGGCATTCACCCCGCCGAAGCCGAAACCGTTGGTTATCGCGTAGTCCATCGCCAGCGGCCGCGCTGTCTTGCCGACGATATCGATGCCGTCGGCGGCCGGATCCGCATGTTCCAGGTTGCGGGTCGGCGGCGCGATCTGGTCGCGCAGCGCAAGGATGGTGAAGATCGCTTCCAGCCCGCCGGCGGCGCCAAGCAGGTGGCCGGTCGCCGATTTCGTCGCGCTGACGGCAATGCCGCCATTGCGGCCGAACACTGTGCCGATCGCCGCGATCTCGCCCCTGTCACCGACCGGTGTCGAGGTCGCATGTGCGTTCAGATGCCTGACCGCCGAAGCCGGGATCTTCGCCTGCTTGAGTGCTGCCTCCATCGCGCGACGGGCGCCGTTGCCGTCTTCGGGGCCCGAGGTCATGTGATAGGCATCCGCCGCCGTGCCGTAGCCGACGAGTTCGGCGAGTGGCGTCGCGCCGCGGGCAAGCGCATGCTCCAGCGTCTCGATGACCAGGATGCCGGCGCCTTCGCCCATGACGAAACCGTCGCGCGCCGTGTCGAAGGGGCGTGACGCCAGCTTCGGCGTCTCGTTGAAACCGGTAGAAAGCGCACGCGCAGCGGCAAAGCCACCGAGGCTCACCTTGTCGATGCAGGCCTCGGCACCGCCGCAGATCGCCACATCCGCTTCGCCGGAGCGGATCAGCCGTGCCGCATCGCCGATCGCCTGGACGCTGGCCGCACACGCC
>NZ_JALBGX010000013.1:0-95899 GCF_023006465.1 Rhizobium sp. PRIMUS64
TTCCGCCGCGCGGTTGATATCGCGCCGGTCTTCTTCGCCCGGTATCGCCGTGCCGAGCGGGCCGACGGCGGCAAGAAGGTCGGGGGCGATCTCATGGGCACCGACGACGCGCCGGCCGTTTCCCTCGATCAGCCGGATCACCATCTGCAGCACCGTATCGTCGCCGCCGGACAGCAAGGTGCGGATCGCGGCCGGCATCTTCATCAGAGTGCGCAGAGTCGGGCGCACCTCGCGCCATTCCGGCCGGCGCCGCACGCTGCCGGACATGACGACACGGCCGATGCCGTAGCGGTTCAAGAGGCCCTCGAGAGCTGCAAAATCGCCGATGCCGATGACGGCATGGTCATACCCTTCCCAGCGCCGGTCGCTTTCGTCCTTCAGCGCGACGATGACGGGATTTTCACCCGCCGCTCGCGCGGCTTCGGCGACATAGGAAGGCAGAAGGCCGCCGCCGGCGATGATCGCCAGCCGGCCCGCAGCGGTGTCGCCGGATAAAGTCACGGACTAGCCCTTCTGTCCCCGGGTCGGCGAGGACAAGGCGCGGTCGCTGTCAGCGGCGATGAAATCGAGGATGTGGACCACCTGCTCGCAATCGGCATATTCTTCGCGGATGGCGGCGGCGTTTTCGCGGACCGAGCCCGTTCCTTCGAAGATCGACTTGTAGGCGCGGCGCACTCTATGAATGACGGCGCGGTCGACACCGGCGCGCGTCATGCCGACGACGTTGAGGCCGCTCAGCAGCCCGGGATTGCCGTTCAGCATGCCGTAGGGGATGACGTCGTAGCTCACTGCCGAGAGCCCGCCGACGAAGGCCTGACGGCCGACGCGGGTGAACTGGTGAACGGCCGAGCCACCACCCAGGATGACACGATCCTCGATGACGACATGACCGGCGAGCATGACGTTATTCGACATGATCACGTGATTGCCGACCCGGCAGTCATGCGCGACATGGGAATTGGCAAGGAAGAGGTTGTTGTCGCCGACGATCGTCTGGCCGCCGAAATCGGCCGTGCCGGTGTTCATCGTCACGCCTTCGCGGATCGTGCAGTTGGCGCCGACCGTCAGCGTCGTTTCCTCGCCGCCGTGATGCACGCTCTGCGGATCGCCGCCGACGACCGCCATCGGGAAGATGCGCGTGCCCTTGCCGATCACAGTGCGGCCGGTAACGACCGCATGCGACAAAAGCTCGACATTCGCATGCAGGACGACGTGCGACCCAACATGGCAGAAGGGACCGATCTTGACGCCCTCACCGATAACAGCACCGTCTTCGACGGCGGCCATCGGATGAATGCGGGCGCTTTCGGCGATAGTGCTCATGCCTGATCCTTACGAACGATCATCGCGCCGATATCGGCTTCGGCGACAAGCGCGCCGTCGACCTTGGCATCGCAATGGAATTTCCAGATATTGCCGCGCTGCTTGTGCTTCTTGACATGGAATTCAACACGATCGCCGGGTACGACGGGCTTGCGGAAGCGCGCATTCTCGATGGTCATGAAATAAACGAGGTTGCCGGGCTGGCCATCCTTCTTGGCACAGATCGCACCCGCGGTCTGGGCCATGCCCTCGATCAAGAGAACGCCGGGCATGATCGGAGATTCCGGAAAATGGCCAGTGAAATGCGGTTCGTTCACGGTGACGTTCTTGATGCCAATCGCTGTGTTGTCGCCGTCGATCTCGATGATCCTGTCGACCATGAGAAACGGGTAGCGATGCGGCAGCAGTTTCATGATCTCGATGATGTCAGCCGAAGAAAGCGTTGTCGTGGCTTCCTCAGTCATTTTGCTCGCCTCCAGGTTTCTTCCCGCGCACTCTCGTCTTGGACATCATTTGCGCGACATCTCTCAGATAGTCATTTAGCGGACGCGCAGGTGTGCCACCATATTGTCCGCCGGCGGCAAGATCGGTCATGATACCGCTTTGGGCGGCGATCTGCACGCCGTCGCCGATCGTCACGTGCCCCTTGATGCCGACCTGGCCGCCGATCTGCACGCCATTGCCGATCTTCGCGCTACCGGCGATGCCGACCTGCGCAACGACGGCGCAATGGCGGCCGATCTGAACGTTGTGGCCAATCTGGACCTGGTTGTCGATCTTGGTGCCCTCGCCGATCACCGTATCGTCCATGGCGCCGCGGTCGATCGTGGTGTTTGCGCCGATCTCGACATTGTCCTGAATGATCACCCGGCCGATCTGGACGATCTTGATCATGCCGCGAGGACCCGGCGCGTAGCCGAAACCATCCTGGCCGATGCGGACGCCGTTGTGGATGATGACGCCATTGCCGAGCAGTGCACAGAGAATGCTCGCACCGGCCGCAATCGAACAATCCCGGCCGATCTTGACGCCCGGACCGATGATGCTCTGCGCGCCAATGCGCGTCCCCTCGCCGATCTCGGCATGCGCACCGATGACGGCCATCGGCTCGACGATCACACCTTTTTCGAGTTTGGCGCTCGGATCGATCACCGCGCTTGGCGCGATCTCGCCTTCACCTGGCGAAAAGGTGACCGGGCGCAAGGCTGCGGGATAAAGCAGGCCGCCCGCCATCGCGAAGGCCGCATGCGGATTGGACGACAGAATGACCGGGATATGCTGAGGTACGAGATCAGCAAGCGCCTTGTCGCAGATCACCACCGAGGCTTCGCATGTCGCCAGCTCATCGCGGCTGCGGCGCGACAGGATATAACAGACATCGCCTGCCCGTGCCCGGCTGATGGGGGCAACGGACCTGACAATAACACCGGCATGGTCGGAATTGACAAGTTCCGCCCCAAGAAACTCTGCCAGCTCAGCGAGCTTCAGACCTTCATGGGGCAGAAAGAAAACGTTTTGCTCCATCGGCAATGCTCCAGAACGGAATTGAGTCTTACAGTTCCGGACTGCCGATATCAGAATTGGTTGTTGATGCCAAACTTGAAGTTCTGCGTCTTGTCGAAGTCTTCCTTGAGGACCGGGATCGCGTAATCCAGACGCAACGCACCGAAGGGAGACTGCCAGACGACACCGACACCGACGGAAGCGCGCAGGGAGGCGTCTTCGCCTTCGATGCCGTCGCCCCTCAGGTCAACGTCGTTGCCGAACAACGTGCCGGCGTCGGCGAAGACCGCGCCGCGCAGGTTGAAGTCACGCGGGAAGCCGGGCATCGGGAAGGTCGCTTCGGCCGACGCTGTGAAATAAGTGGTACCGCCCAGCGGATCGTCGTTGGTACCGGAAACGCGCGGGCCGATACCCTTGTTTTCGAAGCCACGAATGTCACCGTTGGTCAGCGTGAACTGGTCGAAGACGTTCAGATGGTCGCCAAAGCCGATGACATAACCCGCCGAAGCCGAGACCGAACCGATGATATCGGCATCGTCGGCGAGCAGACGGTAGTAACGAGCCTTGCCGTAGATCTTGTAGAACTGCGAGTCACCGCCGAGACCGGCAATTTCCTGCGTCGCCGTCGCATAGATGCCTTCGCGTGGCAGGACCGTGTCGTCAAGCGTGTTGTAGGTCAGCGTCTGCGAGACGGAAGAACGTGTCCACGGGCTGTCCTCTACCAGGTGCTGATACGGAGCAGACAGATCGGAAAGATCGCTGTTATCAGCGTCATACTTCATCTGCTTGTAGTTATAACGGAAGGTCGTCGCCAGATCCTCGGTAATCGGCGCGGTGACGCGCAGGACGACACTGGTTTCCTCGTAATCGTAGTTGTCATTGCTCGACGTTTCGCTGCGGTTGACGTCGAATCCTGCCGCCAAACGGTAGCCAAGGAAATAAGGCTCGGTGAAGCTGACGCCGTAGGCGCGCGAGCCTTCCTGACCGCCGCCGGCCGAGATGCGGATATACTGGCCGCGGCCGAGGAAGTTCTTTTCCTCGATCGAGGCTTCGAGCAGCAGGCCGTCGCCGCCGGCGGCATAACCCGCACCGACACCGAACGAACCGGTCGACTGATCCTGCACATCGACAACCACCACGACCCGGTCCGGGGAGCTGCCCGGCTGGGTGGAGATGTTGACTGAGGAGAAATAGCCGAGCGCTTCGAGGCGACGCTTGGCCTTGGTGATCATCTGCTGATTGAAGGCGTCGCCTTCGCTCATGTCGAATTCACGGCGGATGACGTAGTCGCGCGTGCGGCTGTTGCCGCGAATCTCGATGCGCTCGACATAGGCGCGCTCGCCCTGGTCGACCAGATATTCGACACCGATCGTGTTGTTGTTGAGGTCGCGGTTACCGCGCGGCGTGACGCGCGCAAAGGGATAACCGGCAGACGCCACCTGATCGGAGATCGCCTCGATCGACTTCTGCACTTCCTTGGCGTTGTAGACCTGGCCTTCGCGAGTGCGTACGAGCGGCTGCAACTGGTCGGAGCCGACGCCTTCGACGGTCGACTGGACGGTCACTGGTCCGAAGTCGTAACGCTGACCTTCCTCGATGTTGAAGGTGAGCGTGTACTTGTTGGTCGCGTCGTCGAAGGCGGCATCGGAAGAAACGATGCGCATGTCGGCGTAGCCGCGATTGTAATAGAACTGGCGCAGCGCTTCTTCGTCGGCGTGGAGCTTGTCTTCGTTATAGACGTCCTTGCGGGTCAGGAACGACAGGAAGTTCGAACGCTTGGTGTTGATGACGGCAGCCAGGCGGCCGGCGCTGTAGGCATTGTTGCCGACGAAGTTGATCGAATCGATCTTGGTGCGATCACCTTCGTTGATGACGAAGGCGAGGTTGACGCGGCCTTCGCCGAGCGGCACCACCTGCGTCGTGACTTCAACCTCGCTGCGGCCGGTGGCAGCGTAAGCTTCCTTGATCGACTGAATGTCGGATTGGATCTGGGTGTCGCTGTAGGGACCAGCAGCGTGGGTCTGGACGATCGTCGCGAGCTTGTCGTCCTTGATCTTGCGGTTGCCGTTGAAGACGACCTGATTGACGAGCTGGGCTTCCTGAACGTTGACGACGAGCGTGCTTCCGGAGACCGAGATCTTGACGTCGGAGAAGTAACCCGTCCCGTAGAGCTGCTTGACCGATGCATCGATATCGCTGTTCGAAAAACTCTTTCCAGGAGCGATGGTGAGGTTCGACCGAACGGCTTCCGCGCCGACACGGCTTGCGCCGCGCACATCGATGCGCTGGATAACCGCGGCCTCAGCGGCCGTAGCGGAAACGAACGTCAAAGCACCTGCGCCCGAAGCAACAACACTAGCAGACAGCGCAACCGCCGATACTGCGTTCAAAAACTTTGAACCAGCCTTCATTTCACCCATTACCTTTTGTTTCCCTCGTCCCCGGTTCCAGGAGAACCCGATTCCGGTCACGTGTGTCGTTTTACCCGCTTTTGACATACAAGCAAGGCAGGTCGTTAATTTCTGTTTACTTCATTTGCAAGCGTGACCCATTCGCCACTACAGCCTTGAAACATCGTAAATAAATAGTAATTACCCTCGCCTTGCTCGTTTACCCTCTCAACGAGCCAATATCGTTCCAGGTCGTGAAAACCATCAATGTCAGTATCATCGCCAGGCCGATGCGAAAGGCAATTTCATGGGCCGAAGAGCCCAGCGGTTTTCCCCTCACCGCTTCCACCGCATAGAACATCAGGTGGCCGCCATCAAGTACCGGAACCGGCATCAGGTTAAGCAATCCTATCGAAACAGAAAGCACCGCCGCAAGCTGCAACACCGCGCCTATCCCAAGCGACGCCATCTGGCCCGAAGCTTGCGCCACGCGGATCGGCCCACCCAATTGATCGGCGCGCATCGTTCCGCTGAAGATGTTGGCGATATATTTGAAGGTGCCGGTAACGATATCCCGGGTCTGGAGCACAGCCTCACGCAACGCCTGCAGCGGCGTATAGGTCTGCAGGCGGAAATTGCCGGCCTGCTGGTTGGTGACGATGCCGATCTGGCCGACCTCAGCCTTGTTGCCGAACTGGTCAGTCATGTCGACGCGTTGCGGCACCATCGGCAGATCGAGCTTCTGCCCACCACGCTCGATGGTCACGACGATCTTCTGGCTCGGACGGATGCTGACATAGCGGCGCACGTCGTCGAAGGTCTCGACCTTGCCGCCATCGATGGCGACCAATAGATCGCCTGGAAGCACGCCAGCGGCAGCCGCGGCGCCATCAGGCTTGACCTCGGCAACGACAGGATCGGCGATCGTGCGGCCATAGACCGAGAAAAGAATGGTGAAGATGGCGATCGCCAGCAGAAAATTGGCGATCGGGCCAGCCGCGACGGTTGCAGCGCGTTTCCACAGCTTGGCGCCAGCAAAGGAGCGCGCCCTGTCTTCCTCGGACATGGCGGCGATCTTGTCGGTGTCGGGCTTGCTCGAGGCATCCTCGTCGCCGAAGAACCGGACGTAGCCGCCAAGCGGGATCGCCGCGATCTTCCAACGCGTTCCGTGGCGATCGGTGAAGCCGAATATCTCCGGACCGAAGCCAACGGAAAAGGCAAGGATGCGAATGCCGCTCCAACGCCCGACCAGGTAATGGCCCATCTCATGCACGAAGACGAGCAGAGACAGCACGAGGATGAAGGTAACGATATTCCCCATCAAAAATGCGTATATGCCGCTCAGCGTTTCCATGAGTGCCTTCCGTCAGACTGCCGCGTTGTCAGAGTCCGAACAATGCCGCGCCAAGCGACGTCATTCCGGTCCCCTTTATCAGGGAAAAAAGCCCTGCAAGCAAGAACGCCGAAAAACAGGCAAAAATCAGTCCGTCGACACGGTCCATGACGCCGCCATGGCCCGGAATGAGACGGCTGGAATCCTTGACGCCGAATCTCCGCTTGATGAACGATTCGAAAAGATCGCCGGACTGGCTGCAAATGGAGAGAACAAGCGCTGCGAAGGCGGCGATGATTTCAGCGCCCGGAAGGAGAAAATGGACGAGAACGACGCCGGCTGCGACCGCCGAAACGGCGCCGCCGATTGCGCCGGACCAGGTCTTTCCCGGCGAGATCGAAGGAGCAAGCTTCGGTCCTCCGAGCGCCCGGCCGACGAAATAGGCAAGGATATCGGTTGCCCAGACGACGGCAAAAACGAAGAGCATGGCGTAAAGGCCAAGCCGGTCATCGCTTCTGATCGCGGCAAGCGCCAGGCCGGTGACGCCGGCATAAAACAGGCCCACTGGCAACCAGCGGCTCGTACCATGCAGGATGACCAGGGCTATGCCGACGGCGGTGACGCCGGCCAACATGCCGGCGGCGAATTCGAAATTGCCGACAAGCACGAGGAAGGCGACCGCCGCCTCACCGATCCAGCCGACGGCATTGACGACCCAATCCCGCGCGATGCCGGTGATCTTCGACCATTCATAGTAGATCAGCAGGCCAATGGCGACCGCCAGGATACGGAAGGCAAGGCCGCCATACCAGGTGGCGGCAAGAACGATGGCCGCAAGAATCAGTCCTGAAACGATGCGGAGCTTCAGTTCCCTCTGCATCAGGTGCCGACCGCAGCCGCCTGCGACGACAGGCCGCCGAAGCGCCGGTCGCGAGAGGCGAATGTCTCGAGCGCCGAGCGGAAGATCTCAGGGCTGAAATCCGGCCAGTATTCCGGAAGGAAGATGAATTCCGAATAGGCGGCCTGCCACAGGAGGAAGTTGGAAAGCCGCTCTTCGCCGCTGGTGCGAATAATAAGATCCGGGTCGGGGATACCCGCGGTATCGAGGCGGGCGTTAATCAGCGCGGGTGTAATATCCTGCGCCCTCAGGCGGCCGTCCTCGACATCCCTGGCGAGGCTCACCACGGCGCGGGCGATCTCGTCGCGCGAGCCATAGTTGAAGGCGATGACGAGCGTCAGTGACGTGTTGTCCTTGGTCGTCTCCTCCGCCTCCAGAAGCAGGCCGAGAATATCGCTGCGCAGGCTGTGGCGGTCGCCGATCACCTTGATCCGCACGTTCTGGCGGTGGAGCTCGGCGAGATCGCGCCGGATGAAAGCCTTGAGCAGGCCGAGCAGATCGGAGACCTCGGCTTCGGGCCGGCGCCAGTTCTCCGAGGAGAAGGCAAAGAGGGTCAGATATTTTATGCCGGCCGCACCGGCGGCGCGTACTGTCTCGCGCACCGCCTCGACGCCCTTGCGATGGCCCATCGTGCGCGGCAGACCACGCTGCTTGGCCCAGCGGCCATTGCCGTCCATGATGATGGCAACATGCTCTGGCACAGTCACAAATATAGATTCCGACATTTCCCGTCCGGTCTTTCCAGGCAAAGGCACAGATCCACTAGACCTGCATGATTTCCTTTTCCTTCTCGCCAAGCAAGCGGTCGATTTCGGAAATCGTCTCGTCCGTCATCTTCTGTACACGTTCCGACTGCGCCCGGCTCTCGTCCTGGCCGATGACGCCGTCCTTTTCGGCTTTCTTCAAGCCGTCCATGCCGTCGCGGCGGACATGGCGAATCGCCACCTTGCTCTTTTCGGCATAGTCGTGCGCCACCTTGACGAGCGATTTGCGGCGCTCCTCGTTCAGTTCCGGCAGCGGAATGCGCAGGTTCTGGCCGTCGACGATCGGGTTGAGGCCGAGATTGGATTCGCGGATGCCGCGCTCGACAGCACTGACCATCGATTTGTCCCAGACGGAAACCGACAGCATGCGCGGCTCGGGCACGGTGATGTTGGCGACCTGGTTCAGCGGCATGCGGGAACCATAGGCCTCGATCGTCACCGGGTCGAGGATGTTGGCCGAAGCACGGCCGGTGCGCAGCGATGCGATGTCGCTCTTAAATGCGGAAATGGCGCCGTCCATGCGGCGCTTCAGTTCCTTGATATCGATACCTTCACTCATGTCGATGCTCCCGTCTGGCGAGGGCTGCGCCGAAACCGCGGCGCAGCTTTATCAGTTGTCGGAGACGATGGTCTTGAGGCCACCGCCCGTCAAGATTTCAGCAAAACCACCCTTCTCGTGGATCGAGAAGACGATGATCGGAATGGAATTTTCCCTGGCGAGCGCCACGGCGGCAACGTCCATCACCGCAAGCCCCCTGTCCAGCACTTCCTGGTGCGTCAAGCGGTCGAGGCGAGTCGCATCGGGATATTTCTTCGGGTCGGCGGTGTAGATGCCGTCCACCTGCGTACCCTTGAAGATCGCTTCCGCGCCCATTTCGGCGGCGCGAAGTGCTGCGGCGGAATCGGTGGTGAAGAAGGGGTTGCCGGTGCCACCGGCAAAGATCACCACGCGTCCCATCGACAGATGATAAAGGGTTGCGCGCTGCGAAAAGCTCTCGCAGATCTCGGGCATGGAGATGGCCGAAAGCACCACCGTATCGATGTTCAGCTTGCGCAGCGAGGTCGCCAGCGCCAGCGCGTTGATGATGGTGCCGAGCATGCCCATGTGGTCGCCGGTGACCCGGTCGCCGCCCTTGGACGCAACCGCGACACCGCGGAAGATATTGCCGCCACCGACGACGACGCCGACTTCCACGCCCATATGCCGTGCCTCGGCGATGTCGGATGCAATGCGGTCCGCCACCGTCACATCGATCCCGAAACCCTGGCCACCCATGAGCGCTTCGCCGGAAGCCTTGAGTAGAACGCGTTTATAGACAGGCTCTAAAGACATCTTGGCTCCTCGTAAATTGCCGTGAATGCCCGATACACGAAGGGCACCGCGTTGTCACGCGATGCCCTTCGTGTTTTCCCAATTATGACTGGAAGATCAACCCTTGACGGCAGCCGCAACTTCGGCCGCGAAGTCGGTTTCTTCCTTCTCGACGCCTTCGCCGAGCAGCAGACGGGCCATGCCGGCAACTTCGATCGGCGCGCCGACGGCCTTTTCAGCTTCCTTGATGGCGGCGGCAACCGTCAGATCCGGATTGATGACGAAAGCCTGCGAGAGAAGAGCAACTTCCTCGAAGAACTTGCGCATGCGGCCTTCGACCATCTTTTCGATGATGTTGTCAGGCTTGCCGGAAGCGCGCGACTGCTCGATGAAGACGTTGCGCTCGCGCTCGGCGACGGCGGCATCGACTTCTTCCGGGCGGATCGCCAGCGGCGCGGTCGCCGCGATGTGCATGGCGACCTGACGGCCGATGGCGTTCAGGGCTTCCTTGTCGCCGGTCGACTTCAGCGCCACGAGAACGCCGAGCTTGCCGAGGCCGTCGGAAACAGCATTGTGGATATAGGTGGCGACGACGCCGTCCTCGACGGAGAGAGCGGTCGAACGGCGCAGGTTCATGTTCTCGCCGATCGTGGCGATCGCATCCTTGATCGTGTCGGAAACGGACTTGCCGGATGCCGGGTAGGTCGCAGCGGCAACGGCGTCGACCGTGCCGTCGGTCGAGACGGCGACCTTGGCGATGCCGCGGACGAGTTCCTGGAAGGCATCGTTACGGGCGACGAAGTCGGTTTCGGAATTGACTTCGACGACGACGGCCTTGGTGCCCTGGCTCGAAACGCCGATGAGGCCTTCGGCAGCGGTACGGCCGGACTTCTTGTCGGCCTTGGCGATGCCCTTGGCGCGCAGCCAGTCGATCGCCGCTTCCATGTCGCCACCGGTTTCAGCAAGAGCCTTCTTGCAGTCCATCATGCCTGCGCCGGTCTTTTCGCGCAGTTCCTTCACCATTGCAGCCGTAATCTCGCTCATTAGCTTCCTCTTGTCGGTTCATACGGTGGGCCGTAAAGCGCGGCTCAGCACCGGATTGAGGCACGAAATGTACCTGTATGTATGACAGCGTGATGAAGACGCGCCATAACGAAACTTCTCTGGCGAAGAGCCTGATGCCTTCGCCCTGAAACAGGCAAGGCCGCCGAACTTCGATGAGTCGCGAGCGGCCTTTCCCAGTCTCTGCAAGCCCTGTCTCTGTAAGCTTTGGCGGATCTTTCGATCCGCCCGCTTTCATCAGCCTTCGGCTGCTTCCTCGAGAGCCGGTTCGACCGGAAGTTCGGAGGATGCGCCGAGATCGCGGCCGGAAGAGCCCTGCTGACGGGCGATGCCGTCGATGGCAGCGCGGGAGATCAGCTCGCAGTAAAGAGCGATCGCGCGCGAAGCATCGTCGTTACCCGGGATCGGATAGTCGATCAGGTCCGGATCGCAGTTCGAATCGATGATGGCGACAACCGGGATGCCGAGGCGCTTGGCTTCGTCGATCGCGATCTTTTCCTTGTTGGTGTCGATGATAAACATCAGGTCAGGCGTGCCGCCCATATCGCGGATACCGCCGAGGGCCTTGTCGAGCTTTTCACGCTCGCGCTCGAGGTTCAGGCGTTCCTTCTTGGTGAAGCCCTGGGCTTCGCCGTTCAGGATCTCGTCGAGCTTGCGCAGGCGCTGGATCGAGTTGGAGATCGTCTTCCAGTTCGTCATCATGCCGCCGAGCCAGCGCGAGTTGACGTAGTACTGGGCCGAGCGCTTGGCGCTGTCGGCAATGATCTCAGACGCCTGGCGCTTGGTGCCGACGAAGAGAACGCGGCCGCCGCGGGCAACGGTGTCGCTGACGACCTGAAGGGCGCGCGACAGCATCGGAACGGTCTGGGCCAGATCGATGATGTGAATGTTGTTGCGATCGCCGAAGATGTACGGCTTCATCTTCGGGTTCCAGCGATGCGTCTGGTGGCCGAAGTGGACGCCTGCTTCAAGAAGCTGGCGCATAGAAAAATCAGGCAATGCCATGCCTTGTTACTCCTTTTCCGGTTGAACCTCCGCAAGGCGAACAGCACCCTCTTCGAGGATGCCACCGGGCGGAACAGCCCGGATTTCTCCCGGACGATCCCATGCCTTACGTGTGGAATGCCGGTGCCCATACATTCGATTTGGCGCAAAAGCAAGGCTTATGCCGAAAAAACCTGGCGGCTCAGCTTGCCAGCGTCGGCAGCAGCGACAGCATGACGCCTGCATCCGGCATCGGCAGGATGGCATCGACCTCGGCCGGCAGCAGGGTACCGATCGCACTGTCGGCGTTGCCGGTGGCGGTCCCCAGCGGACCGCGGAAGCCGTGTCTCGTCCAGGCAAGTTCCTGGAGCTTCGGGCTGGACAGCGCTTCGATCAGCCGGTTGGCATTCTGGTCGACGACGATCAGCGGATGCGCTGAATGGACGGTCGGGCGCGGATAGAGCACCACCGGCTTTGCGCCGGCGCTCGCCCTGATGCGCTCCCAGCGCGCGGGATCGGCGAGGATCCATTCGACCAGCTGGTTCTCATAGCCGACGATCATCGGCTCACCGCCGAGACCGCCCGCGAGATACTGGTCGAAAAGTTTACCTGACGACGGCGACTTGAAGCCCATGTTGCGGAAGATCGCCTGCACCTTGCCGCCAAAGGTTGCGAGGTCTGCGGATGTCGCGACGTTGCCGCTGAACAGGCTGAGCACCAAGCCCGCAAACATGAAGCCGGAATTCGAGCGGTTGGGATCGGTCGAGACGATGCGGGCGCGGCCATAGAGCGAATTGACGCCGAGCTTCGACCAGTCGGATCCGGCAAGAATCGCATCAAGCAGCGCCTTGAGGTCGAGCTGATGATGGCCTTCGTTCGTCACCGTCACCAATCCCGCTTTCACCAATCCATCGACAACGGGCTGCCAGGAATAGACGACGATCGGCGTGTTCAGCACGACGCGGTCGTTGCGGATAGAAATGCCGTTTTGCCTGGCGATATCGACCATGATCGAGGAAGACGGCCAGAGGAATTGCGGATGCTGCGACAGCAGCGCCTGTTCGCGGACCATCTCGACGGAGCCCGCGACGCGGCTGTCCACTGTCAATCCGTATCCACCGAGCGCCCTGATGACGTCGGGATCGGCGAGGAAGGCCTCCTTCTCGCCGCCGACGAAGCCGAACAACGTCGTGCGGCTACCGAGCAGGCCCTGCAATTCGGGCCGATCCCGGACGGCGAAATAACCGCCGGTGCCGACGACGCCGGCTCCGAGCAGTCCCACTCCAAAGGCACGACGAGAAAGGGCCATCAGCGTCCGATATCCTCTTTGAGCGATGCCTGAATGAGGCGCAGATCGGTGTCGAGCGTGCCGAGTTCCTCGTCGACCAGGCTGTCGGCATAATGGACGAAGGCCTCTTCGAGCTTGACCAGCACGCTGCGGACCTCCTCCAACTGCTTGAGGTCGGGAACGCGCTTGGCCTCGATGACGGCAAAACCCTCCGCCACCTCGGCGGCACGCGGCAGATAATAGGAGAGGAACCGCCGCACGGCATTGGCGCTTTCGGGCTTGGCCTCGACCTTGCGAAAGACATCAGCGGCGATTTCCGCGAGATGCCGGACTGCGGCTGCCATCTGCTTGTCACCGATCGCATCCGCGGCAGTCTCCAGGCGTTCGGCAAAAGGAACCGCAGCCTCCAGCAGGTCGCGGGCAAAGGCGACGCGTCCGCTGCCGATGCTCTTGACATCGAGGCCTTCGAACAGCCGGCGCGGTGCAAGCAGAATGACCAGGCCGGCAAAGACCAGGAGGGCGATGATGGCGGCGATCCAGAAGGGCATGCCGGCGGCGAAGCTCAAGAGCGGCACGGTGATTGCCGCCGCCAGTCCCGCCACGATCCAGTTGCCGTCATTGCCGAGCCAGTTGCGCATGCCTGTCCTAATTGTAGCCTCGCGCCGTGCGGAAGGCGGTGGCGAGATCCGAACCGCCGTCGAACACGCGCGCTGAGGTCAGCTTGGCGAGGCTGTCGAGCTGGGTCTTGTCGGCGTCGCCGAATGTGATGCCGAAGATCGGCACATGCGGCTCCATCGCGTTCCATTCTCTAGCGAAGGCCTGGCTTTGATCGTCGGACTTGCCGTCGGTCATGATGACGATGGCAGGCAGATAAGTCGAGAGCCTGTCGGTTCGGGCAATCTGCTGCAGTGCCCGTTCGGCGCAGGCATACATGTTGGTGCCGCCATCAGCCTTCTGCCTGGAAATCTCGTTCAGCAGCCCTTCCTGCTCCAACGGGTTTCCACTCGCCATGAAGGTATTGCGCACGCCGCCGTCGAAGGGAATGACGATGATCTGGTCGGCGGGCGACCATTGCACCAGCACCCTGCTCGCCTCGTCTGGTGTCAACAGGAAACGCATTGCCTTCTGCAGCTGGTCCTCGCCGTCGCCCTGCATCGAGCCGGAAAAATCGAGGCAGAGCGCGGTCAGCGACGGCTTGCGCAGTGCGGCCTGATAAAGGGTGAGCGCCTGGCGGATGACGCCCGCCTCCGGCATGCGGATTGCCGTCACGAGCCGGGCGGGATCGAAATTCCAGCTTGCGTCCGGTTTTGCGGCAACACCGGACAGCGGAATGCGCCGGCCCGTATCGGCGATGCGCTGCTGCACCGGGGCCGAGCTCAGATAGGCGAGCAGATCGTTGAAGAAGGTCTGGACTTCTGGCCCGCGGCCATGATCGACGAAACCGATCGGCGAATCCGCCATGGCCACACCATCGGCCGGATAGATGGCGTAAAGCGGTTCCTGCGACAGGGCCGCGAGCTTGTCGTTGGTTTCCTTCAGCACCGCCTCGTAATTCCACATCGCATCATAGACCGTGCCCTTGCCGGCGGATTCGACATAGAGATCGGCAAGCCAGCCTGAGGAGCCGGAAGAGCGCACGACACCCGAAAGCAGCGACCGGACGCTCTCCTGGACGTGTCTGTCGTCGAGGTCGCCGGGTTCGATTACCGGCTTGTTGCCGAGCGCACTCGACAGCATGGCGAGATAGGCGCTGGCGCCCGAATTGGATTGTGTCGCCGAGGTCATGAGGAACTTCAACGATCCGCTCTCGACGGCAGCAAGAATGTCTTTCATGAAGACATCCTTGCCGATCCAGCCGAGCTGCTGTGCCTTCGACCTACGCACGCCCAAGACCACCGGCGTCTGAGCGATCGAGGTCAGGCTCTTGACGCGGCGCTTGGTGTCGAACATGTCGACCCAGACGCTGGAGGCCGGCCAAACCGCATCCTGCGCGACGCCCTGGTCGCTCTGCAACGCCAGGCCGATATCGAGCGTGCCTTCATATTTGAAGGTGCAGGTGGCGTTCTTCTGCTTGCAGAATTCCTCGACGATCGGCTGCAGAACGGTATTCTCCGATCCCGATACGATCGAGAAATCCGGCCCCTGACCGAAGGGATTGCAGCCGGCAAGAGGCAGAGCGGCAAGAAGTGCCAGGCCTGAAAGCAGTGCTCGCATCGTCACCTTGCCGATCACGCCTGGGTCATCGCCTTCTTGAGTTCGATCGTCATCTGCT
This sequence comes from Rhizobium sp. PRIMUS64, assembly GCF_023006465.1. Lineage (NCBI taxonomy): Bacteria > Pseudomonadati > Pseudomonadota > Alphaproteobacteria > Hyphomicrobiales > Rhizobiaceae > Rhizobium > Rhizobium sp. PRIMUS64. The sequence continues at coordinate 15,130 of NZ_JALBGX010000013.1, forward strand.
CCATCTGCTGCTCGGCGAGCGCCCGCTTCCGCCGGCCCTCTTCCTGAACCTGCAGCACGCCTGATATCGTGTCGATCAGATCCCTGTTCGCCTTGGCGAGCGTGTCGATATCGACGATGCCGCGCTGCGATTGTTGCTCGATGGCGATCGCCTGATCCTTCATCATCTCGGATGCCTGGCGGATCATGTCGTTGGTGGCGTCGGTCACCGCCTTCTGCAGGTCGAGCGCCGATTTCTGCCGCGTCAGGCCGAGCAGGATCACCATCTTCTGCTTCCAGGCCGGCACCGTCAGCGCCGAAGTCGCCTGCAGGTTCTCGATCAGCGTTTCGTCGCCCGCCTGAACGATGCGGATCTGCGGCAATTGCTGGATACCGAGCTGGCGGGCCTGCTGCAGGTAGAAGACCCGCTTCTCCAGACGGTCGAGCGCCTGCAGGCTGTCCTGATAGGTCTGCGCCTCCAGCATGCCGCCGCCGGGGCCTGTTGCTGCCGCCTCGGCTTGCGCCTTCAGCCTCGGCAGATCGACGCTCCGAAAACGCTCGGCGAAAATCTTGCCGGCCTGGACATAGGCCTCGAGCCGCATGATCGATTGCCGGGTTTCCTCATGCAGGTCGTCGAGCAGCGCGATGTCGCGCCTCAGCGTATCCTTGTGGCGGTCGAGTTCCAGGCCGATCCGGTCGATCTGGCCGGCCACGTCTTCGAACTCCGCCTTGAAGCGTTCGAGCCGGGCCTTGGCCGAGAGAAACATGCGGCTGAGGAAACCCTTATCCTTCAATGATGACGGATCGAGGCTCTTCGATTTGAGGATGATGTCGGTCAGCAGGCGGCCGACATCGCCAAGGTCCTTGTTGCGGACTTCGCGCAGGATCCCGTCGGCATAGTCGCTGACTGTCTGCTGGGCGCGGTCACCATAGACCGAGATGCCGGCACGGTCGGTGATATCGATGCTATCAGAGATGCGGGCAATTTCCGCTGGATCGGCGACAACAACCGGCGGGGCGGCATTTTGAACAGTCGCGAGATCGGTATCGGCCATGGTTCGGGCTTTCAAGCTTGCGATGCGTAGTGGTCTACGCGGTCTAGCAGATAGACGTCATCGCAATGCTTGCCCGCCAGGATCGCACCGACCCGAAAAGCAGGACGACAGACGGCGACTCAGTCATCGCTGATCGCCGAACCATAGTGAATTTTATGATACAGTTTTATGACAGGCGAGAGCTCGTCGCCTACTTGCAAACCTCGGCCTTGCGGTCGAGCAGCTCCAGCTTGGCGAGCTTGCCGGTCAGGACGAAATCGCCGTAATCCATCGTCAGGTCGCGGGTGATGCCGTTCTCATAGAGCTTGAAAGACATGCGGTAGACCGGCAAAGCATCGGATTTCGCATTCTCGTTGAAATAGGCGATCGTCACCGGCCAGAAGGCCGTCTTCGAGAAGGCGCCGGCATTGCCGGCATCGGCTTCCTCGGCGATCGGCGTCTCCTGCTTGCCGACGATCGTCGTCGTCGCCAGCGACTTGTCGCCGTCATCGGAACCGTCGAAGACGCGCGCCTCGAAGAAGCGCTTGCCGTCCTTGGCGTGCTGGATCACATCGAGCATATGTTCAGTGGGAAAACGGCTTTCAGCAAGCTGCAGTTCACGGTTCGCCGGCTGCTTGAGATCGACCTTGACACCATCCGGCTGGTCCTGCGCCGCCCCGTTGACCTCCTTGTCGAGCTGCTCGTCGGTGAAGGATTTGGTGTCGAAGGTGAACTTGCCGTCCTTCAGGTTCTCGAAGGTCTTCGTCTGCTGGTCGCTGACACGCACGCTGTCGCCGGTGTCGATCTGTGTCACGAAGCGGAAATTGGTGGTGAAGCCCTGGCAATAGCTGCCGTCGAACTCATAGACCATGCGACCATACATGCCGGCGATGCCGGAGCGGTCCGAGGCGTCCTTCAGTTCCAGATCGTAGACCGCGCGATGTGCGACGAGGCCGGTCGCGATCGCAGCGCTAACCGCGGGCGCAGCCGCCCATGCATTGGCGGAAACGCTGGCGAGAAGCAGAGCGACAAGACTCGATCGGAACATTCATTAACTCCTGTTGGACTCGGTCGCGATGTTATAAGAACGCTTTCGGCCAAATCGAGGCTCGAAACTGTCATATTAAAGATTCTCGTCTTGATGCATAATTTTTGAAGAATTGACAACAAAAGCGGAGACGAAAATGTCCGATGAAATTGCAGCGCGCCTGATTGAGATGGGGATAACCCTGCCCCAAGCCGCAGCACCTGCTGCAAATTACGTACCCTATGTCATCAGCGGCAATCTTCTCTACATCTCCGGCCAGCTGCCGCTCGAAGGCGGCAAGGTCACTGTCTCGGGCCATCTCGGCAAGACCGTCGACGTTGCAACGGGCCAGCGCGGCGCAGAACTCTGCGCCATCAACATCCTTGCCCAGGCAAAGGCGGCACTTGGCGGCGATCTCGGCCGTATCCGGCGCGTCATCAAGCTGAACGGCTTCGTCGCCTCGGCGCCCGAGTTCGTCGAGCAGCATCTCGTCATCAACGGCGCTTCGAACCTGATTGCCGGCGTGCTTGGCGAAGCCGGCAAACATGCGCGTGCCGCTGTCGGCATGGCGGCCTTGCCGCTGAATGCCGCCGTCGAGATAGACGCTATCATGGAAATCGCAGAATGACCAATGTTGCCTGGATCAGGGACCTGCCGGTCGCCCATCGCGGCTATCACGATCTCAACACGCATGTCTGGGAAAACACGCTTTCCGCCTTCTCGCGCGCCGTCGAAGCGGGGTTTGCGATCGAATGCGACCTGCACTACGCCTCCGACGGCGTACCGGTCATCTTTCATGACGAGGACCTGCAGCGCCTGTGCAACCTCCACGGCGACATCCGCGAGCGCACCTCCCGGGAACTCGGACTGATCGCCATCGGCGGCACCAGCGACAAGGTGCCGACGCTGCGCCAGCTCCTCGATCTCGTCAAGGGCAAGGTGCCGCTGGTTCTAGAGCTCAAGGGGCGGGAGACCGATGACGAAGGTTTCGCCGAAGCCGTGCTCGAGGTGCTCGAAGGCTATGAGGGCAAGGTGGCGCTGATGAGTTTTGACCACTGGCTGCTGCGCGATCTGAAGGCGCTTGGCGCACCCTACCCGCTCGGGCTGACGGCCGACGGCAACACGCCGGAGGCGTTCAAGACGCATGCGAAGGCGATGGAGATCGGTCTCGATTTCATCTCCTATCATTATGGCGATCTGCCGAACGCCTTTATCACCAGCGAACGCGAAAAGGGCATTCCTGTCATCACATGGACGGTGCGTGACGAAGCGGCGCGCCGGCTTACATTCGCAAACGCAGACCAGATGACCTTCGAAGGCTTCGATCCGCGTGTGGCTGCTTGACGCTCGCTTTTTGGCCAAGATCATGCGCAGACTGAGACAGAGCCGAAACCATCCTCCCACAGGCTTCGCATTTGTCCGATGACTGACGAACTATCCATTCGCGTCGAACGCTCCTTTACCGCGATTTCCCCGGAGAGCTGGGCCAAGCTTTCCGGAGCGTCGAAGACCTGCGCTACGATTGCCTACAACCCTTTCGTTTCACACGCTTTTCTATCGTCGCTGGAGGAATCCGGCTCGGCCGACGCAGAGACGGGATGGCTCGGCCACCATCTGCTGCTCGAGACCGATCGCGGCGAGTTGATCGGCGCCCTGCCCGGCTATCTCAAGAACCACAGCCAGGGCGAATATGTCTTCGACCACGGCTGGGCCGACGCCTTCGAGCGGGCCGGCGGGCGTTATTATCCGAAACTTCAGTGCTCGATCCCGTTCACCCCGGCGACAGGCCCGCGTCTTCTTGTCGCCGAGGGGCTGCAACGGCTACCGATCCAGAGCGCGATCGCCGAAAGCCTGAAGGAGGTGGTGCGGCGGCTCGGCATCTCCTCGGCCCACATCACCTTCGTGCCGGACGAAGAGATCGGCGTCTTCGAGATGGACGGCTATCTGCATCGCACCGACCAGCAGTTCCATTTCATCAATGACGGCTATGCCAATCACGAGGAATTTCTCGAAACGCTTGCCTCGCGCAAACGCAAGGCGTTGCGCAAGGAGCGCCGCGCCGCCCTCGAAAACGGTATCGGCATCGACTGGCTGACCGGCCGCGACCTGACGGAACGCATCTGGGACCAGTTCTTCAAATTCTATATGGATACTGGCGGGCGCAAGTGGGGCCGGCCCTACCTCACCCGTAAGTTCTACTCGCTGATTGGCGAGCGCATGGCCGACGACATCCTGCTCGTCATGGCCAAGCGCGACGGGCGCTATATCGCCGGCGCGATCAACTTCATCGGCGGCGATACGCTCTACGGCCGTCACTGGGGCTGCATCGAGGACCATCCCTTCCTGCATTTCGAGGTCTGCTATCACCAGGCGATCGACTTCGCCCTTTCGAAAGGGTTGAAAAGGGTCGAGGCCGGAGCGCAAGGCGAACACAAGCTCGCCCGCGGCTATCTGCCGGTGACGACGCATTCCGCCCATTATGTCGCTCATGCCGGCCTTCGCCGGGCGATCGGCGACTATCTCGCGCGCGAGCGCGCCGATGTCGAACAGATGAGCGAATTGCTGACCGAGCACAGTCCTTTCCGCAAGGGTGAACGTCTGCAGGAGGATTGACGCCGCACCGGCCGCGCTACCCGCTCAACGACGCATATTCCTTAAATTGGAATCGATTTAAGGATAAAACTATGCAGCAATTCAAAGTGCTACAGCGTCCTTTGCGCGTTTGAAAAGACGCACGGCGCTGTGAAAAACGAGGAGATTTCGTGATGACCAGCCCGGCCGCTTATGACGACAACAACATCTTCGCCAAGATCCTCCGCGGCGAAATCCCCTCGCACCGGGTTTACGAGGACGAGCATACCATCGCCTTCATGGATGTGATGCCGCAGGCACCGGGCCATGTGCTCGTCCTTCCCAAGGCGCCGTCCCGCAATCTCCTCGATGCCGATCCAGCCACCCTCACCCATGCGATATCAGTCGTCCAGAAGGTCGCCAATGCGGTCAAGGACGTCTTCGACGCCGATGGCGTGTTCATCGCCCAGTTCAACGAACCGGCCGCCGGGCAAACGGTGTTCCATCTGCATTTCCACGTCATCCCGCGGCATGAGGGCACGGCCCTCAAGCCGCATTCCGGCAAGATGGAGGACAGTGCCGTGCTTGCCGCCAATGCCGAAAAGATCAGGGCCGCGCTGGCGTAGGGTCACCCGCGATGTCACGCGAGGGCGGACTCAAACTGACAGCCTATCCTTGCTTAAAACGGTGATTTTCTGGATCTAGTGCTGGAAATGAAGGTGCTTCGTGACCAGTTCGCAAAGCGTGCCATTCTCGCCTCGGCGAGCGCGGGATGGCGCGCTTTGATGGCCGCTCAAACCGACACAGATATCTTCATTTACTCACCTAGGTAGTCCTATGAGCCTTGCGGCAGCCCACACCCACGCATTTTTCAATGAAGTCACACAGAGTGGGTTCGTATGGACTATTCGTGACGAAGCAGGCTTCCCAACGTCGACAAACCAGTCAAATGAAGCGGCCATGCCGTTCTGGTCGTCAGAAATTCGGGCTCGACGCATTATTGATCAAGTGCCCGCTTATCGGGGGTTCACTCCGCACAAGCTGCCAGTGAAGGTGTTTCTTGATCGTTGGCTGCAAGGTTTGGAGCAGGATAACCTGAGAGTCGGTATCAACTGGAGTGGTGTCAGTGCCACCGGTTTCGATATTGCACCTGCCGATGTTCGCCGACGTCTACATAGCGCGTCAACTCGCTAACCTGTTGAGTCTTTAGTTTTATCCTTAAATCGATCCAGTTTAGGGAATTATGCAGCAGGCTGGCTACGACACCTACAATGCACATCCCCTGTCACCTTCGTGCGTGACCGCTGGGTGCCCGAGGTCGCCGACTTTCTCGCGATCGACTACACTAGGCGCTCTGAGGAATGGTGATGCAGGGTTCAGAAAACGAAAAAGGCCGCGGAGAACGCGGCCTTTTCCAATTCGGTGACGGTATCTTACTTCTTGCGTGGAACCTTCGGAACCGCGCTTCCCTTCTTCGGGGCGTCGCGGACCTCAGGCTCGGCCTGCGGCACCGCCTTGGCGCGGGTCTTGCGGGCCGCCTTCGTCTTCAGCTCGCCGTCATCCCCATCATCGCCTTCGGGATGCACGACCTCGGCTTCGGGCTTCGGCTTGATCGGCGCCGTTTCCGAAATGGCTTCCAGCACGATGCCGGGTTTGCCATCTTCCTTCGGGCCGACAGTGACGTTGACGACGCCGCCCTTCTTCAGCTTGCCAAAGAGGATTTCGTTGGCGAGCGGCTTCTTGATCGTATCCTGAATGACGCGAGCAAGCGGGCGGGCGCCCATCTTCTCGTCGTAACCCTTTTCCGCCAGCCAGGCGATCGCATCCTCATGCAGGTCGAAGGTGACGTTCCTTTCGGAAAGTTGGGCCTCCAGCTGCATGATGAACTTCTGCACGACCTTGTGGATGACGGCCGTCGGCAACGCCGCGAAAGGAATGATCGCGTCGAGACGGTTGCGGAATTCCGGCGTGAACAGGCGGGTCAGCGCTTCCTCGTCCTCGCCGGTGCGCTTGGACGAACCGAAGCCGATCGCCGCCTTGGCCATTTCGGATGCACCCGCATTGGTCGTCATGATCAGGATGACGTTGCGGAAGTCGATCTTCTTGCCGTTGTGGTCGGTCAGCGTGCCGTGGTCCATGACCTGCAGCAGGATATTGTAGATGTCGGGATGCGCCTTCTCGATTTCGTCGAGCAGGACCACGCAATGCGGGTGCTGGTCGACGCCATCTGTGAGAAGGCCGCCCTGGTCGAAGCCGACATAGCCGGGAGGCGCCCCGAGCAGACGCGAAACCGTGTGCCGCTCCATATATTCCGACATGTCGAAGCGCAGGAGTTCGACGCCGAGCGACGATGCCAGCTGCTTTGCCACCTCGGTCTTGCCAACGCCGGTCGGACCGGAGAAGACATAGGCGCCGATCGGCTTGTTCGGCTCGCGAAGACCAGCACGCGCCAGCTTGATCGAGGTCGAAAGGGCTTCGATCGCGATATCCTGGCCATAGACCACCGAACGCAGTTCCTGCTCGAGATTGGCGAGCACGGCCTCGTCGTCCTTGGAGACGGTCTTCGGCGGAATGCGCGCCATCGTGGCGACCGTCGCCTCGATCTCCTTTTCGGTGATCAGCTTGCGGCGCTTGGACGGCGGCAGCAGCATCTGGGCCGCACCGGTTTCGTCGATCACGTCGATCGCCTTGTCGGGCAGCTTGCGGTCGGAGATGTAGCGGGCCGACAGTTCGACGGCCGACTTGATGGCGTCGTTCGAATAACGCAGGTGGTGATACTCTTCGAAATAGGGCTTCAAGCCCTTCATGATCTCGATCGCATCATCGATCGACGGCTCGCTGACGTCGATCTTCTGGAAACGACGGACCAGCGCCCGGTCCTTCTCGAAGAACTGGCGGTATTCCTTGTAGGTGGTCGAACCGATGCAGCGAATCGCGCCCGATGACAGGGCCGGCTTCAGGAGGTTCGACGCATCCATTGCGCCGCCCGATGTGGCGCCGGCGCCGATCACCGTGTGGATCTCGTCGATGAAGAGCACGGCGCCCGGATATTCTTCCAGTTCCTTGACGACCTGCTTCAGGCGCTCCTCGAAATCGCCGCGGTAGCGCGTGCCGGCCAGGAGCGTGCCCATGTCGAGCGAGAAGATCGTCGCATCGGCGAGCGCTTCCGGAACCTTGCCTTCGACGATGCGCTTGGCAAGGCCTTCGGCGATCGCCGTCTTGCCGACGCCGGGATCACCGACATAGAGCGGATTGTTCTTCGAACGGCGGCACAGGATCTGGATCGTGCGGCTCACCTCGGCGTGACGGCCGATCAGCGGATCGATCTTACCGCCCTTGGCCTTCTCGTTGAGATTGACGCAATAGGCCTTGAGCGCATCTTGCTGCTTCTTGGGGCCGCCCTCTTCCTCGCCGCCGCGCGCCGTCGGCTTGCTGCTTTCGGCTTCGTCTTCGGCGCCGCGCGGGGGACGCGCTTCGGAAACGCCCGGGCGCTTGCCGATGCCGTGGGAGATGTAGTTGACGGCATCGTAGCGGGTCATCTCCTGCTCCTGCAGGAAATAAGCGGCGTGGCTCTCGCGCTCGGCGAAGATCGCGACGAGCACGTTGGCGCCGGTCACCTCTTCGCGACCGGACGATTGCACGTGGATGACGGCACGCTGGATGACGCGCTGGAAGCCGGAGGTCGGCTTCGAATCCTCGTCATAACCGGTGATCAGGTTGGAAAGTTCGTTATCGACATATTCGACGAGCGTCTTGCGCAGCGCGTCGAGATCGACATTGCAGGCACCCATGACCGCGGCCGCATCGGCATCGTCGATCAGGGCAAGCAGCAGATGCTCGAGCGTCGCATATTCGTGGTGCCGCTCGTTGGCAAAGGTCAGTGCCTGATGGAGCGCCTTCTCTAAACTAGGCGAAAATGTTGGCACGTTCAGATCCTCACTTCTTTTCCATGACGCATTGCAGCGGATGCTGGTGCTGCCGGGCGAAGTCCATCACCTGGCTGACCTTCGTTTCCGCTACCTCGTATGTGAATATTCCGCATTCGCCGACGCCGTGGTTATGGACATGGAGCATGATGCGGGTGGCACTTTCACGATCCTTCTGAAAAAAACGCTCCAGAATATGGATGACGAATTCCATGGGAGTGTAGTCGTCATTCAAAAGCAGCACACGATAAAGATTGGGCTTCTTGGTCTTCGGCTTGGTGCGCGTGATGACCGAGGTTCGATTTGCGTTGTCCCCGTTCCTTTCGCTGTCGTTCTGCATCCGGATCGGCTTTGCGATCATTGTCATTTATTCCTCAAGCAATCCAGCGGAGCATGGGAGGGTGCTTTTCCCGCCGAATATCTGAAACACTAACTTAGTTCATAATAGGCTGATTTTAAGCCCCCTGTCAGACACTGCAATCAAGAAATGGCCGGCATGCACGGGAAAGACCAAAAAAGTCCCCGGCCGATCCCATGCGGGCGCTGCAGCGAAAGTGGAAACAAAAAGACCGGCTACAGATGCGTAGCCGGTCTTCTTTTTTCAATATGTAGCGCAGGTTGCGCCTTTTGAAATCAGTTCATGCAGCAGCAGGCGTCGCCGCCGACACCGACTTGGCGGTCTTGACGACGGCAGCGGCGATCGGCGCTTCATAGGGCTTGTAGGCTGATTTGGCGAGATCGGCATACATCTCACCGAGCTTCGTCGTCTCGGAGACGAAGCCTTCAAAATACGCCTTGACGTAGCTCGTCTGCAGCTCGAAGGCAGCCTCAAAGCTCTTGACGCCGGCCAGCGTTTCGAAATGCGTCACCGCGTCCTGAAAGGATTTCTTCGAATATTCAGTGGCTTCTGCGGCGATTGCCTGAAAGCCCTTGGTCGTGTCCGAATAGGTTTTCAGGGCCGTGTCGACGGCTTCCTTGCTCTTCTTGTTGGCGTCTTCAAAGTTGAACATGAGCCATCCTCCGTTGGGCTGTTGATGGCGGCAGGGTAGCTGCAATGCACAAATAGTCAAGTAGTCTTGTGCGCCGCAAAACATCCATGAGTTGCATTACAATTATATAACAAAGCCCGCGCGCCGGGGCACGTACGTCTTTAACTGATTTTGCTAAAATATATCAGAATGCCACAACCGGAAGTTTTGAAAAAATTCTCGTTCCGAATCGAAAAAACGAAAAAAGGACCGAACGGATCGCGCCGTTCGGTCCTTTTGAAGCTTTCGAGCGCGATCAGAGATCGACGTCGAGGATCGCCATCGAGAAGTTGTAGGAGCGGTCGCCGTCCTCGTCATCGATATAGACGACACCCAGAAATTCTTCGCCGAGATAGACTTCCGCAGAATCATCCTTGCGTGGACGCGCCTTGACGATCATCTGCGGATTGAACATGCGCTTGAAATAGGCGTCGAGCTTCTTGATTTCTTCTGGCTTCACTCTGTCATCTCCGTAAGCGGTCTTGATTGGCCGCTTCTTGCACAGGAAATGCAGCGGTGTAAAGGCAAGGTTGCCGTTTGCTCATGGCTCTCCCCGCTCGGATCCCGCCGACTTTTCCTATCCTTGTTTCCAACGGGCGCTCAGATATCGGCGCCGATCACCTGGTCCATATTGCGCGACGGCTCAGAACAACCGGCCTCACCAACGACCTTGGCCGGCACACCCGCGACTGTCTTTTTGGGCGGCACTGCCTTCAAGACGACGGAGCCGGCGGCGACGCGCGAGCAATAGCCGATCTCGATATTGCCGAGGATCTTGGCACCGGCGCCGATCATGACGCCGGAGCCGATCTTCGGATGGCGGTCGGCGCCCTCCTTGCCGGTACCGCCGAGTGTGACGCCGTGCAGGATCGAGACGTTGTCGCCGATGACGGCCGTCTCGCCAACGACGAGGCCGGTGGCGTGGTCGAGGAAGATGCCCTTGCCGATACGGGCGGCCGGATTGATGTCGGTCTGGAAGACGCTGGAGGAGCGGCTTTGCAGATAGAGCGCAAAATCGCGCCGGCCGCGGTTCAGCAGCCAATGGGCCAGACGATGTGTCTGCAGCGCATGGAAGCCCTTGAAATAAAGCACCGCCTCCATGAAGCGCAGGCATGCGGGATCGCGGTCATAGATCGCCTGGATATCGACGCGCAGGATGGAGCTCCAGTCAGGCCAGTCGAGGAGCATTTCCTCGAAGGTCTGGCGCAGCAGGTTCGCCTGCATGTCGGGGTGATCGAGACGTTCGCAGATGCGGTGGATGACGCATTCCTCGAGCGAATGGTAGTTGATCACCGTAGAATAGAGGAAGGCGGCGAGAACCGGGTCCCGTTCGGCGGCGAGACGGGCTTCCTCACGCAGGCTGTCCCAGATGGGATCCATCACCTTCAGCGGATGGCCTGTGTCAAAAGCACGAATGTCAGTCTTTGCGACCATCGCCGCTCTCCTCGCTGCCAGCCGGAATGCCGTTTTCGGAATGCCAATATATAGAGGAAAACGCCAATAACATAAATGGGTGCCGTCGCCATGGTTTTTTAGCATGGTTTTTCGGCATCACGATGTTGTTAGCGATGGGCGACCCTTGCATAGAAGGCCAGCACCGCCTGCTTGAAAACCCTGTCGCCGACGGCGAGCATATGATCGCGGCCCGGAATATCGAGCGCTTCGGCATTCTGCATCAGCGCCGCCAATTCCTGCGGCGAGCCGGCGATATCATCCTTCGTGCCGACGCCGATCAGCGTCGGCATGTCGAGCTTGGCCATATCAGAACGGGCGACGAGATCGCGCGAACCGCGGATGCAATCCGCAAGAGCGACCCGGTCGCTCTTCGTCTGCTCGGCGAAGGCGCGGAACATGCGGCCGCGGGCATGGGTCACCGCGTCCAGCGAGGGCGCCAGCAGCGCATCGGCGATCGGGTCCCAGTCGCCGACACCGTCGGTCATGCCGATGCCGAGGCCACCAAGAACCAGCGAACGGACGCGATGCGGATTGGCAAGTGCGGCAAATACGGAAATGCGCGCGCCCATCGAATAGCCCATCACATTGGCTTCTGGGATGCCCAGATGATCCAGCAAGGCGATCGCATCACCGGCCATGACCCATGGACGATAGGCTTCGGCATGGTGCGGCTTGTCGCTTGCCCCGTGGCCGCGATTGTCCATGGCGATCACCCGGTAGCCGGCATCGCCGAGCGTCTTCAGCCAGCCCGGATGGACCCAGTTGACGTTTGCAGTCGAGGCAAAGCCGTGGATCAACAACACCGGCACGCCGGCCGGATCGCCCTCATCAAAGAAAGCGAGCTGCAATCCATCACGGGTGAAGCTTGAAAATGCGGGTGTATTCAGGTTCATCGGGCCTTCCTTTTTGGCGCGACCATAGTCGAGCGGCCTTTCATCGTGAAGCCAAAAACTGCGGCTAAAAACTGTGCCCGGCGCGGCGGTTTGGCTCTACACATTTGCGGCGAAGGCTTATAAGGTTCGCGCACATTTCAAAGCATTCGGAGAGCGACATGGCCGGCCACAACATTCCCCACTTCCAGAACGACGGCGGTCACCGCGTTATCGAAGTCGGTGTCAAGGAATTCATGTGCACCGGCGCTTCGGCTCCCTTCGATCATCCGCATATCTTCATCGACATGGGCGACGACAATGAGAAGGTCTGTTCCTACTGCTCGACGCTCTATCGCTTCAATTCCACGCTCAAGCCCAGCCAGACCAATCCGGCCGGCTGCGTTTTCCACGTGAAGGCGGCGTAGTCGGTCCAGATCCGGATCGGACGGACAATGCCGGTCGAACATGCCGCCATCATCGGCGCCGGGATATCAGGGCTGACAGTTGCCCTTGCGCTTTCGCGCCGGGGCATCAGTTCGGAGATCTTCGAGCAGGCGGGCGAACTCACGGACGTCGGCGCCGGATTACAGGTTTCGCCAAACGCTTCGTGCATCCTTGCCGAACTCGGTATCCTTGAAAGACTGTCAAAGGTCTGGCTCGAGCCCGACGCAATCCGGCTGATATCGGGCGGATCGCTGCGCCAGCTCGCGGTGGTGCCGGCCGGCAAATTCGCGCGAGAACGCTGGGGCGCTCCCTATGGCGTCCTGCATCGCACCACATTGCAGAAAGCCCTTTTGGCTGCGGTTACGGCCGATCCGCTCTGCCGGCTTCACCTTGGCGTGCGGATAGATTCGACCCTACCGTCTTTCGAGCGCGCGGCCGATGTTGTGATCGGCGCGGACGGCGTCTGGTCAAAGGTTCGGCAATCCATTCCGGGCAGCCCCTCGCCGCGCTTTTCCGGCAATATCGCCTACCGTTTTACGATTGCCGAAACTGAGGCGCCCGGCTTCCTCGACCGGGCAAGCGTTTCGGCTTTTCTCGGCGGTTCGGCGCATCTCGTCTGCTATCCGCTAAGGGAGACCGGCAGCTTCAACATGGTGGCGATCACCGCCGGCAATATTGCGCCGCAGGCCTGGCAAAGCGAGGCGACGGAAGAACAGCGGACGCAGCTGCGGGCGCGCCTTTCCGGCTGGAATGCCGCGATCGTCTCGCTGCTCGAAAAACACCGGAAGCTGACGTTCTGGCCGCTGTTCGAAACCACGACAGGCTCCTGGCAGGATGGCCGCGAGACGGTTCTGATCGGCGACGCCGCGCATGCGATGATGCCCTTTGCCGCCCAGGGAGCGGCGATGGCGATCGAAGACGCCTATGAACTCGCTGCGTTTCTTTCGAACCGCTCCGCGGCGGAAGCGCTGGCGCAGTTCGAAAGACATCGCGCGCCCCGCATCGCCAAGCTTCGCCAGCGCGGCGCCTTCAACCGGTTTGCCTATCATGCGAAAGGGCCGATCCGGATCGGCCGCGATCTCGTGCTCGGCCTCAAGCCACCGCTAAGCCTGGCGGCAGATCTCGACTGGATCTACGGCTATCGGGCTGTCGATCTGCCGTGAGGCGCTGCCAGCCACGACAAAGCGTGTCCGGTCAAACCGCGCTTGCCGCGGCAAAACCCCGTTCGATATCGGCCTTGAGGTCGGCCACGTCCTCGATGCCGATTTGCAGGCGAATGACCGGACCGTCCGTCGGCGCCTTGGCGACCTTGCGATCATTGAGATAGGCGTGCAAAGCGAGGCTTTCATAGCCGCCCCAGGAATAGCCAAGACCGAAAATCCTGAGAGCGTCGAGGAAGGCGTGCGCCTTTGCTCTGGACTTTTCGGGGCCGTCGGCGGCTAGCACGAAGGAAAAGATGCCGCTGGCGCCTTTGAAATCCCGCTTCCAGAGATGGTGCGAGGGGAAACTCGGCAGGGCCGGATGCAGCACGCGGGCGACGTCCTCCCTGCCCTCCAGCCATTCTGCGATATCAAGCGCGCTTTCATAGTGCCGCTCGAGGCGCAGGCCCATGGTGCGCAATCCACGCAGGATCTGATAGGCGTCATCGGGTGCGCCGCAGATGCCGAGCACACCGTTCGATTCCTTCAGCCGCTCCCAGTGCTCGGCATTGGCCGAAACCGTTCCGAGCAGAATATCGGAATGGCCGGACGGATATTTCGTCGATGCATGGATCGAGATGTCGACGCCGTGATCGAGCGGCCTGAAATAGAGCGGCGTCGCCCAGGTATTGTCCATCATGACGACGGCGCCGTGACGGTGCGCAACCGCAGAGATCGCCGGAATATCCTGCATTTCGAAGGTATTGGAGCCGGGAGCCTCGGTGTGAACGAGCTTGGTGTTCGGCCGGAACAGAGCCTCGATGCCGACGCCGACCGCCGGGTCGTAATATTCCACCTCGACACCGAGGCGGTTCAGCATCGTATCGCAGAAATGGCGCGTCGGGCCATAGACCGAATCGACCACCAGCGCATGATCGCCGGCAGCGACGAAACCCAGAAACGGAACGGTGACGGCCGCAAGGCCCGAGGGCACGAGGATCGTGCCGGCCGAGCCTTCGAGTGCGTCGATCGCCTCGCAGAGCGCATCCGTCGTCGGTGTGCCGCGCGTTCCGTAGGTGTATTTCTGCGTGCGCGTCTCCATCGCCCGCGCATTCGGAAACAACACCGTCGAGGCATGCACGACCGGCGGGTTGATGAAGCCGTGATAGTCGAAAGGGTCGTTGCCGATATGGGTCAGGCGGGTGTTGATGCCGGCATTCTGCAGCAAGCTGTCTTTGTCTTTCATGTCGGGAATAGCCTTTGGCGACGGAGACGCAAAACCGGACTTTTGGACGCCCCGCCATATCAGGTCAACCCCTAGGAGTTGATCGCCGGCGACGTAGCGAAGCGGTGAAAGCCACGATTTTCGCGTTATTTTTCCGCAATCAGGCGCCTATTTCATAGCCAAGTGCCCACGAACGCAGCGCAATCTACCAAAATGCTGAAATTTGCCGCAATTATTGACCGCGACACTTGACCATGGTGACATTTGCGACTGTGATAGAACAACTCGCGCCGGGAGGGTGTCGAGAAAATGGGGAGGCGGCAGAGTTTTTCCGCTGGAACTTCCCACAAGAAAATACAAGACAACGGAAAAGGTTGGGAAAAATGAAGAACAAGCTTCTGTCCGCAACGATCGGCGCAGCAGTTTTCGCTCTTGGCGCTTCGGCTGCTTCGGCCACGACACTCACAGATGTCAAGGCAAAGGGTTTCGTTCAGTGCGGCGTCAATACCGGCCTTACCGGCTTTGCCGCACCTGACGCTTCCGGCAATTGGGCCGGCTTCGACGTCGACTTCTGCAAGGCCGTCGCTTCGGCCGTGTTCGGCGACCCCACCAAGGTCAAGTACACGCCGACAAACGCGAAGGAACGCTTCACCGCTCTGCAGTCCGGTGAAATCGACGTTCTCTCGCGTAACACCACCTGGACGATCAACCGCGACACCGCACTCGGCTTCAACTTCCGTCCTGTCACCTATTATGACGGTCAGGGCTTCATGGTGCGCAAGAGCTTGAACGTGAAGTCGGCTCTCGAACTCTCCGGCGCCGCAGTCTGCGTACAGTCGGGCACGACCACCGAATTGAACCTCGCTGATTACTTCAAGACGAACAATCTGCAGTACAATCCGGTCGTCTTCGAAAATCTTCCTGAGGTCAACGCGGCTTACGACGCCGGTCGTTGCGACGTTTACACGACCGACCAATCCGGTCTCTATTCGTTGCGTCTGACGCTGAAGAATCCCGACGAACACGTTATCCTTCCTGAGATCATCTCCAAGGAGCCGCTTGGCCCGGCCGTCCGTCAAGGTGATGATCAGTGGTTCGATATCGTTTCCTGGACGGCTTATGCGCTGATCAATGCCGAAGAGTTCGGCATCACCCAGGCAAATGTCGACGAGATGAAGAATTCGCCGAATCCGGACATCAAGCGCTTCCTCGGCAGCGAGACCGACACCAAGATTGGCACCGATCTCGGCCTGACCAATGATTGGGCCGCCAACGTCATCAAGGGCGTCGGCAATTATGGCGAAATCTTCGAGCGCAACATCGGCCAGGGCAGCCCGCTCAAGATCGCACGCGGCTTGAATGCTCTCTGGAGCAAGGGCGGCATCCAGTACGCACCGCCGGTTCGTTAATCGAGCTTTGGCATGAAATCCCGGGAAGGCGGCCGAGCCGCCCTCCCATCTTCCAAAAAGCAAAAAGAAAGCCCGAAAACGGGCACAAGGGGATTGGCGCGGCATGACGCATGGGGCTGTGGATACGACACCTTTGCATGGCACCGGCTGGAGTTTCCGGTCGGCAATGTACGACCCGAAATACCGGAGCATATTTTTCCAGGTTCTAACAATCGTTATTCTCGTGGGCATTGTGTGGTGGGTAGCCCACAACACGGCCGTGAACCTTGCCCGCAGCAATACGGCATCGGGTTTCGGCTTCCTTCGCGGTCGCGCCGGTTTCGAAATCGGCCAGTCGCTGATCAGCTTTTCGAGTGACTCGACTTATGCGCGCGCACTTGTCGTCGGCATTCTGAATACCTTGCTGGTGGCGGTGACCGGTATCTTCACGGCGACCATCATCGGCTTCCTGATCGGGATCGGCCGGCTGTCGCACAATTGGCTGATTGCCAAGCTCTGCACGGTCTATGTCGAGGTTTTCCGCAACATTCCGCCGCTGCTCGTCATCTTTTTCTGGTATCTCGGCGTTCTCTCCGTTTTGCCGCAGCCGCGCGAGTCAGTGGGTCTGCCGTTCAGCATGTTCCTCAACAACAGAGGACTGGCCTTCCCGAAGCCGATCTTCGAGACAGGTATGATAGCGGTCGGCATCGCCCTGGTGATTGCGATTGTCGCCACCATCATCATCGCGCGCTGGGCCCACAAACGCCAAGCCGCAACCGGCCAGCCGTTCCACACCGTATGGACATCGATTGCACTGATCGTCGGCTTGCCATTGCTGGTCTTCGTCGTCTCCGGCTTTCCGCTCACCTTCGACGTTCCGGTTGCCGGAAAATTCAACCTCACGGGCGGCTCGGTCGTCGGTCCCGAATTCATGTCGCTGTTTCTCGCTCTGTCCTTCTATACCGCCTCGTTCATCGCCGAGATCGTTCGCGGCGGCATTCGTGGCGTTCCAAAGGGACAATCCGAGGCAGCCGGCGCGCTGGGGCTGCATCCGTCGAGCGTGACGAGACTTGTCGTGGTGCCGCAGGCGCTGCGCATCATCATCCCGCCGCTGACGAGCCAGTACCTGAACCTGACCAAGAACTCCTCACTCGCCATCGCGATCGGTTTCTCGGATCTCGTTGCCGTCGGTGGCACGATCCTCAATCAGAGCGGTCAAGCGATCGAGATTGTCTGCATCTGGGGTATCGTCTATCTCAGCTTGAGCATTCTCACGTCGCTGTTCATGAATTGGTTCAATGCCAAGATGGCACTGGTGGAGAGATAAGATGTCGGTCGCCGATAAACCCTTCGTCAGAACGTCCATCCTTGCCGCCGAACCACCGCCCCCCGGCGAGAGGGGAGCCGTCGCCTGGATACGCCGCAATCTCCTGGCAACCCCGAAGGACGTGATCCTGACAATCCTGGCTCTTGCGCTCATCGCATGGGCCGTGCCGCATCTCGTCAACTGGCTGTTCATCCAGGCCGTATGGACCGGGCCGGACCGCACATTCTGCGCGACGACGATCCAGGGCGGCATTCAGCCTGACGGCTGGAGTGGTGCATGCTGGGCCTTCGTCAGCGCCAAGTACGATCAGTTTATATTCGGCCGCTATCCGCTGGATGAGCGTTGGAGACCGGCGATCGTCGGGATCCTGTTCATTCTGCTGCTGGTTCCGATGCTGATCCCTTCGGCGCCGCGCAAGGGCCTGAACGCCATTCTTCTGTTCGCCGTTCTGCCGGTCCTCGCCTTCTGGCTTCTTCACGGCGGCTTCGGCCTCGAAGTGGTGGACACTCCGCTTTGGGGCGGGCTGATGGTGACGCTCGTCCTGTCCTTTGTCGGTATTGCCGTCTCCTTACCCTGCGGCATTCTGCTTGCGCTGGGGCGCCGCTCGAAGATGCCCGTCATCCGGATGCTCTGCGTTACCTTCATCGAGGTCATTCGAGGCGTTCCGCTGATCACCGTTCTGTTCATGGCAAGTGTCATGCTGCCGCTCTTCCTTCCCACAGGCTGGAACGTGGACAAACTGCTTCGGGCGCTGATCGGTGTGTCGATCTTCACCTCGGCCTATATGGCGGAAGTGATCCGCGGCGGCCTTCAGGCGATCCCGAAGGGACAATTCGAAGGCGCCGATTCGCTTGGCCTCGGCTATTGGCAAAAGACCCGGCTGATCATCATGCCGCAGGCCATCAAGCTGGTCATCCCGAGCATCGTGAACACCTTCATCGGAACCTTCAAGGACACGTCGCTGGTCACCATTATCGGCATGTTCGATCTGCTTGGCATCGTCAAGCTGAACTTCTCCGATGCCAACTGGGCAAGCGCCGTCACGCCGATCACGGGTCTGATCTTCGCGGGCTTTATCTTCTGGCTGTTCTGCTTCGGCATGTCGCGCTATTCAGGCTTCATGGAACGCCATCTCGATACCGGCCACAAACGATAAGAACGCTAAAACGATAAGAATGAGGGAAAATATCATGGCTGAAGCTCCAGCGAAAAAGCTCACCGTTTCCGCGACGGAAGTGGCGGTCGAGATTGTCAACATGAACAAGTGGTACGGCGATTTCCACGTGCTGCGCGACATCAACCTGAAGGTCATGCGCGGCGAGCGGATCGTCATTGCCGGCCCGTCGGGCTCGGGCAAGTCGACGATGATCCGCTGCATCAACCGCCTGGAAGAGCATCAGAAGGGTCGCATCATCGTCGACGGCACCGAGCTCACCAACGACCTGAAAAAGATCGACGAGGTGCGGCGCGAAGTCGGCATGGTGTTCCAGCACTTCAACCTCTTCCCGCATCTGACGATCCTCGAAAACTGCACCCTGGCGCCGATCTGGGTGCGCAAGATGCCGAAGAAGCAGGCCGAAGAAGTGGCCATGCATTTTCTGAAGCGGGTCAAGATTCCGGAGCAGGCCAACAAGTATCCGGGACAGCTTTCCGGCGGCCAGCAACAGCGCGTGGCGATCGCCCGGTCGCTGTGCATGAACCCGAAGATCATGCTGTTCGATGAGCCGACCTCCGCACTCGATCCCGAAATGATCAAGGAAGTGCTCGACACCATGGTGGGGCTTGCCGAAGAAGGCATGACCATGCTCTGCGTCACGCATGAAATGGGCTTTGCCCGCCAGGTCGCCAACCGGGTTATCTTCATGGACCAGGGTCAAATCGTCGAACAGAACGAACCGGCCGCCTTCTTCGATAACCCGCAGCACGAACGCACCAAGCTGTTCCTCAGCCAGATCCTGCACTAAAGCGCGTCGCGATCTTTCAGATTCGCTCTTCGCGCTTTAGGTCATTGTTTTTACGCATGTCGTTGTCGGAAAACTGCTGCACAGTTTTGCGCAACATGCTTTAGATCGAAGCATCCTTTGAAAAGGACCCGCCGAGCCGCTGGCTCGGCGGGTTTTGTATGTTCAGCGGGAGGCGGTCGCCTGCAGCAGACTGCAGAGACCGGCAAGGCCGGAATCACCGCCGGAGGCGGAGATGTCGGCGCAACGGACGAGCATCTTGCGCTGGTCATTGACAGGCATGCTGCGAAAGGCCTCCAGGGTACGTGCCCGCGACGCGCTGAGCGTGCTGCCGGGCGCAGCCGTGGTATTGCTGCCGCCAGCTTCATCCACCCCGCCGATGGCGAGATTGGCATCGACGTCATTACGGTTGCCAACCGAGGCCGTGGCCTTGGCATCGATTCCGCTAGAACCGCCGACGCGTGCATTGACATCGGCATTGATGCCCCGGCCGCCGCCAGCATTGGCGGTCGCATCGGCATTGACGCCGTTCGAACCGCCGACGGAAGCATTGGCATCGGCGCTGATGCCACTCCCGCCGCCGAGTGACGCGCCGACATCGGCGCTGACAGCATTGCCGGCATTCACCGACACGCCGACATCGAGCGCACGCGCATCGCTTGCCGGCATGGCAAGGAGGGCGCAGCTGGACGCGAGCACTGCAAGGGATAGTGTCTTGTGATTACGGGTCATGTTTTCCTCCGTTTCCATTCTGTCGGACGATCTGTCCGGCAGTCGAAAATCGAGGAACGCGCGTGCCTTCGATCGATCGGACGCCTGCAACTCCAGGACGTCCATGGCAAGGCAACGTGAAGGGATCACGAATGTTTCACGAGACGGCGCGGCAAGTCGGTTCGGTAGCGTGCGATGATGTTTCACGGTTATTGAAATACGAATTATCTGACAGACTGCGCCAAAAGCAAACATATATCGCAGCGGCTGGAGAGCCGACAGTGTATTTCCTCCCCCATTGCGCCAGGAAACTTAGGGCCAGCAAGCAAATCTCAGTTTGCGATACCATTGGCGGCGATTAATCCACTTGCAGCGTTTTCGCGCAGGTCGACTACACCCTTCCCTCGAATTGACTTTTCCACCTCCGATTTAGATTGCTAAAAATAACTCCCCTTCCGTCTGGATATATCAGGCGCGAAGTCCATGTTTCAGCTTGTTCTCATCTGATGGAACTGGAGGTTTAGAATGGGCATTTTCGACAAGATCAAACATGCAATTTTCGGAGAGGCGAAAGCAGCCGAACCCGTTGCTGCCGGCGCGCCGAAGACAGAGCCGGCGCAAGCGCCTACCTCACCGTCGGCAGCGCCCAGTCCTACGCCTGCGGCCCCTGCCCCGCAGAGCAAGCCGGCCCCCACGGCCACTGCTCCAGGCACAGGCACAGTCGATATCGTCCCGATCCTTGACGCGGCAGTGAAGAAGAGCGGCCAGAAGCTCGATTGGCGCCGCTCGATCGTGGACCTGATGAAAGCCGTCGGGATGGATGCAAGCCTGACCGAGCGCAAGGAACTTGCCGCTGAACTCGGCTATACGGGCGACAGCAACGATTCCGCAAAAATGAATATGTGGCTGCACAAGGCGCTGATGAAGCGGCTTTCGGAAAATGGCGGCAAGGTACCTGCCGATCTCCTGGATTGATCGATGACGGATGGCTGCCGCCATTTTTGTGGTGGCAGCTATGCGATTGCTGTTCCGCCGAGGTCACGGCCGATCAGACCGGGGGCCGGCAGGTCCCCTTGCCCGCAGGCACTGGAACGAATAACGTTCCGCTCGATACTTCGATAATCGATCAGGGGGAATTAAATCCGATGAGATTGATGGTAGTCGTTGGTCTTGCACTTAGCCTCGGCTGTATATCGGCCGCAGAATCTCCTTCAAACTATCATTCCTACAGCGGCATTCGGGTCGATACCGACCCGGCGCTCCTGGCTCGATACGATAAAGCGCTTCAACGCTGCGTGCCGGAAGCAGGCTCATGGCGACGAGGCTCGCCGGACCCGCGAAGCCTGCATTACAATGCGGCTCTCAGAAGTTGCCTCTATAGGTACAGCTTCGTCGACAGAGGCGTCTACGCGTACCCCATCCCCCAGGTCTACTTCGATCACTTCCTGGATCGCTGAGAAGAGACTGGCCCTTCAGGGCCTATCAAACAAGAACCCCGCCATTTTGGCGGGGCTGTCTTCAATCGAGATGCTGCGACCTCTGCATAATTCCTTAAATCGGAAAGACGCGCGGCGCTGTCGTCAGCGTTTGCCGCCAGTTGGTGGACGACCCTTGCCTGCCGGGCGATTGCCGCTTCCGGACGAGGTCTTAGCGTCATTGCCCTGACCGAAGTTGGTGCCGCCGAGATGGCCACCGCCGCTGGTATTGGCAACCTGGCGCTGCGCTTTGCGCAACAGTGCCTCTGCATTGGTCTTGCTCATGAAATTCTCCTCAATGGCTGGAAAACCCAGCCGGAATGCCGCTACTGACATCCGCGGTCAAAGACCGAAGGCATATCAGGCAGCGGCGATGGGTGTTTGGCGGAGGCTTGCGTCGATCAAAGAATTGCCTGCGTTCATGACGATTCCCCCTCAACCGGCATGACAATCACCCTCCGGCGGCTGCCGGGCGGCGCAGAAATCGATTTTGAAAGGAAAGATCAGCTGGGACGCCGGGGCGCAAACCAAGCTCGACAAGCAATTTCGATAGAAGAATCAATAGGACGGCAATGTGTTTAAAACAAGTTCCCGGCCACCTGGTTGTGTAATCATTGCTTTGAATTGCTGCCCAATCGGACAAGAGGGCAATAGCCCTAAGCATTTTAACAATCCAGATAATCCGATCGAAAGCTGCGCCTGACAAAACAACAACTTAAGATTTCAACGGAGAAACGAGATGTCACGGCTTTTGATAGGATCGATGGTATTGGCCTTCATCGCGGATATGGTGATGAACATCGTGTTGTGGCTTGGAGGATTGGACACCGTGGCTTCGGTGTCCTCTGGAGCAATGGAGGTATTCGCGGGGACAATGGGCGAAGTCCTGGTCTTTTGGTTCTTTGCTTTCGCGGCTGGCTTTGTGTTCCTCTGGGCGGGTCGAAACTCTCCGGTTCCCGTGTTGAGCATCGTCGCATCATTCCCTTCGGTGTCGATCATGGTAACGGCGGCCCTAATTGGAGCCTATCATCCGTCCGAGAAGCACCCCAAGATCAATTCGGATCTGCTCCGCAGCGCTTTGACGTAGATCGGCTTGATCACTCTGCGACTGGATAATTCCTTCAATTGGACTTGACCTCCCCGTTCAGTTGCCGACAGTTTTGCGGAACCATCTGCGGATGATCATGCTGCAGCTCCGGTTGGAACGCTTCTTGCAGAGTTACTAATATGTTTATGATGCAAGGACCAAATGTCATGAATCGGTACACATCGCATCAGTTTCCCGCACTGAGGATCCTCATGAGCGGCCAAGATAAATACAGCGTCGTCAGGACCCTCGGCGACGCAGCCACCATGCTCATTTCCGAATGGCCTGGGGATGATGGCGAGGAGTATGTCGTGGCAGTGAGGACATGCCTCGACGCCATCCGCGGCACCACGCCCCCAAACGCCGCGCGGGAAGCGCTGATGAGAGCGGCTGATGAAGCCGGCATCCGCTACCTCTCGGTGGTTCACTGAGATCACTGCCTGGATCCGGCAACACGCAATAGGCGCGCAGCCGACGCTGATCGCCGAAGCCGAATACACCGCTTGGACGGATGACGGAAAGCTGCAGCTTGCCGCGTATAAGGGCTGGGGGAAGTGCGGGGTAGCACCGGGTTCTATGAGCCCTCCCAGATTGAGCCGCGGCAGTGAGCGGAGAGATCCCCAACCTCACCCGACAGTCGAGATTGCATGGACTTTCATGTCATCTCGAACTTCATAGAACTTATCCCCGTCGATATAGATAAAGTGGCAATTTGGCTTTTCGCCTTTACCGTTGGAACAAGCTTTATCGCCCCTGAACGTGAGTTTCGTTTTCACGTCGATCATTTTGCCGCCGACATCCGCCTTACCGGTAATGGTGCCCTTCTTCCAACTCCATACGAGATCAGCGGTCACGGGCTTTTCCAGATCGAGAATTTCCACCTTTACAGGCTTGCCATCAGCAAACGCTTTGAACTCTTCCATCGTGACCTTCTTGGCCCCTGCCGGGAGATCGGCGGCATAGGTGTTTCACTGCCGACAGCAAGAGTGCCGCCGCACCAACGCTCGAAAGGATGTTTCTCATGTTTGGGCCCCTAAAGATTGACGGCCAAATTACAACCCATCGGGCGAAACGACATCCCACCTATTGTGATTAGCTGCCCATACCGCAGGCTGAACTCGCCCCAGCGCGAAAGGGCAAGCGCTGGAGATGTCATGTCCGACGGGTATCGTTCTGAAATCAAGGTGCGGTCTTAGCTTCTCCGGTCGCGGGTTTTCTCTTGATGCAACGGAACCCGACATGGCTGGTGGAGGTGTCCTCCGGCTCGGCGTGACGAGCCGCCGGGCGATAACGACGGCAGTAGTTCGGAGCGCAGAGATGCGATCCGCCCTTCAGCACGCGCCGATGGATGCGTATCTCGGGCTGGCGGGGGTCGAAGCTCGCCTCGGCATCGCCGCCGCGCGGGTTGCTTGGAATGCAGCACGAATGGCTGGCAGGCTCCGGATGGCGTGTCGACCAGTAGTCGGACGTCCACTCCCAGACGTTTCCGATCATGTCCTGGAGGCCGTAGCCGTTTGCCGGAAACAAGCCGACGGGAGAGGTGCGCTCATGGCCTTTCGGCTTTGTCGTCGTCGTGGGAAAGACGCCTTGCCAGGTGTTGGCCATGGCGACGCCGTCCGGCATGAATTCGTCGCCCCATGCATATTCCGTGTCGTCCGAACCGCCGCGCGCCGCGAGCTCCCATTCCGCTTCGGTCGGCAGGTCGAGGCCAGCCCAGTCGGCATATGCCTTGGCGTCGGACCACGCGACGTGGACGACGGGATGATCGAGCTTGCCGCGAAGATCGCTCAGACCGCCGAGAGGCCGCCGCCAGGTCGCGCCGAACTTGAACGTCCACCACTGCGAGATATTGGGGCCATTCACCGACTTCGGCCGGGTGAACACCAGCGATCCCGCCCTCAGCATCTCCGGCAGCGCGCCGGGATAGTCCTTCGGATCGGGCACCTTCTCGGCGACGGTCACGTGTCCGGTCGCCTTTACGAATTCCATGAACTTGCGGTTCGTGACCGGTGTCCGCTCTATCCAGAAGCCGTCGACCTTCACCGGGTGGGCCGGCGCCTCCTCCGGATAGTGGTCGTTCGATCCCATGGTGAACGTACGGCCCTCGATCCACACCAGATCGTCGGGCACGTGTTCTGCTCCGAATGCCAAGGCCATTGCCGCCTCCATGGTATGACCGCCGAGCATCGCGCGGCGGGTACCCGCTCAGCTCAACCATATCTGCATCCCTATTTGGCCATCAAGGAAGCCGCTCCCGTAACGGTCGCCCTTCAATGACCGACCTCTCATCGACGCTTTAGGACGGATGACAAGCTATTGCCGTTCGTTGACAAACTCCGACTGGCTTTGAACTGATGGTGCCGCGGGAACCGCGGCATCACAATTCACCTGACGGTCTGTTCGAATAGTGCGAGAACCGCTTGTCGACCCATCGCGACCATCCAAGTCCACCCGCTAGAAATGGATAGCGAGCCCAACGATCGGCCCTTGCTGCACGGCGTCGAAGACGAACCCGTCGTTGCTGTAGTTGACCCCCAATGCCCGGTACCCCGCGACCGCGGACACCGTCTCGTTGAATTTGTAGCCGAGGGCCAATGCGACGTCCCAGTCGATATCAGCGCCGCCTGCCCCGACCAGTCCCCATCCGGTCATGTAGATTTCCGGCGTAAAGAAGTAATTGCCCCGGAAACCTGCGATGCCATCGACCCAGGTATCACCATCGTCGCCTTCCACGCCGTCGAGCAGCCCACCGTTGAATCCGATGGTCGTGTCGACCGACCAGACCCTGATACCCCCGACGATATCAAGGTGGCCGGATGGGCTCTCCAGCACCGAGTAGCCGACACCGAGCAGGCCGGCAAACGTCTTCGAGGTGACGTCGACACTGTCGGCCAGGATGCCGGCAGGCGTGCTCGCATCCGCCCCGAGTTTGGTATAGATGACGTCGCCGAAAATGCTGAAGCGGTCGTAACGCGCCTCACCTGCCGCCATGAAGGCAAAGTCGAGATTTGACAGCAGGTCGCCGAAGTCGGCGTCCATGTGGACCTCGGGCAATCCGAACTGTGCGGTATCTCCGGAGATGCCGGCCGCCCAGAAATAGGGGGCGACCGTGAAGGTCCACCCGCTTGAGCTTTCCACCTGCTTTGCATCGGGCGTCAGCGGCGTGATGTCGGCCGTCCTGGCAGGTGATGCAATCGCAAGCGCGGCGCAGACGGTGGCGATATAGATGGCTTTCATGTCCTATCCCTCAATCAGCAAGCGAGTGCGAATCCCGCCTGACAGTTCCCCCAAAACAAAATATTCCAGATAACTAATAAAATTATAAATAAATTTCCATTACGCAAGCGCGCATAAATTGTGTTCCGCCGGTAGCAATCACTGCTTTTGGCATTCCTGCGTCGAATGTCCCGCGGCACAGGCCGTTGCCGCCGTGCGGGCACGCTTGTCGCCACCTATCAGCGCGTTTGCCCTGTCCCCATAATTCTCTCTTGTATTCTGATCGACGACCGCAACCGGGGCGGTGAGGATCAGACCGGCGGCGTGACCTGCTGCCGCGGCCGTTCCGATCGTCGCATCGAGTATGTGGTCACCCAGCCCCACCTTGTCTTCGCTCAGCGTCTGCCCGTCGGAAATCCTGGAACCGATCAGCCGAACGATCTCGGGAGATTCTGCAAACTTCGTGTGGTGGAGACGGTCGCCCTGCTTGACCTTGGTGAGATCGATCACGCTGATCTTGTTGATCTCCAGTTCTTCCTTGTAGGGCGATTGCTCCGGATCGATCGCGCCGAGGCGCGACACATCTCCCCAAACGCGGCGCGAGACGGCAAGCGCCCGGTCGTCTCGTGATACGAACAGCGTGAACTGCGGGTGCTGCTTGCCCATATCCACGATCTGCTGGCTGAACACGTCGACATCGACGTCGGGTGCGGCGAGAATGACGTTCCTGAACTTCGCCGGCAGCCTGCCGTTGCGAATGGCCATCTGACGCAGTGACTCCAGTGTCAGCCAGTTCCCCATCGAATGGGCGAGGATGGAAACCTCCTTCACCTCTTTGTCGCGGGCCAGGTACTGAAACAGCGTTTCGAGCGCATTGCGGGTGTAGTTCGTACTTTCCCGGTCATAGCCATAGGCAAGCAGGCTGCCGCGCGATGGCCATGTGACGAGAATGGGCGCGCTGTGGACGCGGGAATCATGGACGATCTGGGCAAAGCGGTAGACGGAATCTTCGAATCGCGTGTTGAAACCGTGGATGAACACCAGGACGCTTCCATCCGGTGTCTTGCGCACGCTGGCGCTGAGCCAGGATTTTGCGGCGTCGATATCGATCTCCTTGGCCTTCAGCGTCGCGAAATCCCTTGCAGGATTCGGAGGCAACCTTCTTGGCCATGCGACACTTCCCACCTTGCGGGCACTGTCAGGTGGGATGGAGATAGTCATTTCCGCAAAGGTGGGCTTCAGCGCACGTTCGCCCGAGAACATCTCGCCGGGAACGGTCGAGCGGCTCCTGGTCGTTGCGACAAGGAGGTTCACCCGGCTCAAACCAGGTGAAGAGGTATCGGCGATCGGCGTAAGGACGCCCTTGGGATGGCCACCGCAACCAGAAAGAAAAATGAGCGAAATGCAGAGAATCACCAGGAGGTTGGTAGGCAATTCGTTGATCCCCATAGGTGCCCTTTGCTTTCAGCAGTAATAGACACCGACCGCGCATCGCCTGACGGTGCGTCGTGCAACACCTGCCACGCTGACGGGCGTGAGGGGCCGCCCGACACGCGCCTCGGCCGGCGTAAAGATTCCCGTCATTCCAGGGACCGCCAGCCGTTCGCCGAGTTCAAGACCGGACATGGCCACAACGATGGTCAGCAGCAGGATTTTGATTTTTTGCAACGAGGTCATTTGCTGTCTCCCTTTGCGAAACGATCCGGAAGCTCATCAATGTCCACGAGCTTTTCCAGCTCGACTTTCTTTGCATCCGTGGTGTTCTTGAAACTGTAGTCTTCGGCAACGACATCGGTGCCTGTTTTCCAGTCGCTGATCTGGATGCTGTATTGCGGTCCCAGATCGACCTGTGTGGCGGTAATCACGTATCGGCAAGGATATGGTTTTTCGCCTTGCGCGATCCATAACTGCCAGTCGAGTTCCTTGGTTCGGAATGCAAGATGATCGCATTCAACGCCGCCAATCACGCCGCTTCCGAGATCCTTGACGTCAACAACGTCGCGCATCAGTTCGTCATAGACATTGGGCAGCAGGAGATCGGCGCCGGGAACCGGGCGGTGAAGTTTATCCCGCATTTCATCGACGAGATGATCGATCGTGCCGGGCAGATCAGCCTGAGTGTAAAGATTGAGATGTTTTCCAAGGACCGTCGCCGTCTTGCCGTCAAAGGTCATCTCGACATCGGCAAAGCCACCGGTGCGAGTAACGCGGAGCTTGTCGGGTCGGCCCATCTCCACTTTTCCGGAACTTGCGAGCAGTAATTTCTGGTGCTCGGTGGTGACAATCTCAAAATTGGTGTCGTAGGCGAATGAAATCGCCTTCTGGGCCGAGAGATAGTCGGACATCGCCTTGACGAGCTTCCTGGCATCGGGCTGTTCGGCACGGGCGGCCAAAGGTGAGATCAACGTGACGGCCAGCGCAAGCGCTACGGAGGATCGCCAGTTTGCGGTCAGGCAATGCTTGCAGGAAAGTTTTACCATCGACCTGTGCTCCTTGCGTCTTGGTGGCGAGCGAAGTCAAACGTGTCGGGAGAGGATGAGATCGCGATCCAGGGATGACCGCCTCATTCGCTCCGCCCCTTTGTCCTGTTGCATCAGCTATTGTGCGGCAAAGACGAGCTCGGCGCTCGTAACATCGGGTATGCTCTGTAGTACACGCACCGTAAAGCAGATACGGACAACGCCTCAGGGCTGTGGGATCAAAGACCTGACCCAACGGTCGAAACTGTGGTTGCGGTTCGACTGCTTATGGCCAGTCCCGCCTTTCGGATTGCGGCGCTGAACCGCTCCTGATCCACGGGGCGGACGTTTCGGGACTGAAGTTCCGCCGCTAAGTTGGGCAGGAAGTCCGGGCGCATTTCAACGAACTTTGCGCCTTCGCGCCGTGCCTCAGCCTCAAATCCATTCTCGGCATAGATAACCGCGGCAACGAGGTGGAATAGCGGGAATTTCTGCAAATCGGCCTGTCTGATTTCCGCGACCGCCGTCTTGCCGTCGTTCAGCATGAACGCAGCAAGCGCTCGTGTCCCGTGATAGTAACCGCCGCCACCCGGATTGAGAACGATGGCCCGCTCAAGAAGTGCTGCCCCGCGAGCCCAATCCCCGCCCATCGCCACGCGTGTCCCGAACTCTCCAAGCAGTTCCGTGTCGTTCGGGTTGGTTGCGAGCGCCAGTTCGCCAACGCGTAAAGCCTCATCCAGCTGCTGATTGAAGAACAGCGCCATCATCAATGCCTGATGCGCGCGCGTGCTGCCGGGATCAAGCTGGATTGCGCGCCGCGCCGCGACGAGGCTACGCTCGATTGGAATGGACGATCCCCGCCGCGCATTGAAGTCGAACCGATCTTCGTCGAGGTAGACGATCGACAGCATCGCCCATGCGGTCGCGAACGATGGATAACGAGCGACCGCACTTTCAAGGCAATCCCTGACCTGCCGATGCCGTTCCGGACTCAACTCGGTTCGATAGGTGTAGAAGCTTAATGTGCAGGCATAGGCGCCGAGATCGTCGGGAGGTTGATTGGCGACATCTTCCTGCGCGATAACTCCATAGGGTTGAGCAATGGCCGTCGCCACCCTGTTTGCGACGTCTGCCTGGATCGCGAACAGATCGCCCGAACCCATGTTCTCGTCATAGATCTGCGACCACAGGATTTCGCCGTTGTCCGTATCAAGCAGCCGCGCGGTAACTCGCATCTTGTCCCCCGAAATACGCACTCCTCCCATCAACAGATAGCCGGCACCGAGTGCGTTCCGGACGCGAGAAGCATCGACTTCGGGCGACAACGATCTGGACGTCTCACGGCCGAAGACCTTGATCTCCTTGAAGCGTGGCAAGGCTGTGAGAAGCTCCTCGGTCAGGCCGGCCGAAAAAATCTCCGCCTTAGGATCCTCACCAAGATTCGCAAACGGGGCAACGACCAGACTTGCCGTATGCATTTCCGGCATCGCCGTCGGATTGCGGACAAAAGACGGTGATCCGCTTTGCACCTGATACAGGAAGGTCGATATCAGAGCTGGAATCAACAGACTGGCGACAAGCCACCTTCCATACCCGTGAAACCTGCCAATACCGACTGGTCCATCTGCGGGCGCAGATGCGCCAACGGAAGACTTGGTGTCTCCCGGGCTGCTCCAGACGAACGTTGGAACATAGCCCCCTTTCGGAATGTCCATTCGAACAGGATCATCCTGTCCGGCTACAAGATAGTAGCGCTCCAAGCTTTGCCGCAGCCGTCCCGCCCCGATCCGCACGACCGGGTCGTCCTGCGAGAAGCCTTGGGAGCGCTTGAACACCTCCACCGCAACGGAATAGCCCTTGATGCGCTTGGCGTTGCCTGCGAGCGTCTCTTCTGTGATGTACCGCAGGAAATCGGCGCTACGGCCCGTGTGGGGAAACTCCGGATTCGCGATGATGCGCTCAAGCTGCCTGCGAATATCATCAGGTCCGGGAGGCGGTCGCGTGGAAGGTCGTGCAGCATCGGCTGCCATCGCATTCTGCATGACATGCTCCTCACCGCTCTTGAGGGCGCAACTACCAGAAATTTTATTAGTGTAATCTACTGCACAAAGTCATCCGCGTCCACGGAGATGTCGTGGACGCGCCTTGGCGTTGCCTGCACGGCAGTTGCGGGCTTACCGTGTGTTACCGTCACATACGTTGCTTTTTTCAGTGCCCCGGCCAGGATGCAATCGGCGGTCGACATCCCACCCGAAGTGAGCGTGCCCGCCGTGGAGTGGCGACACGCTCCGTTGTGCCTAATTGGTTTGCTGGAGCAACGGCTCATCAAGCGCGAGGTATAACGGTGACACGGCAAAATCGGGATGGCGTCGTCAACAGCCGCGGACTTGCCGCATGAGCGCATCGACGATCGCCGCAATTGTCTTCGGTTGCCTCGCACTTGCTTCGGCGGTCGGAATGATCGTGCGGTATCGGCTGCCGCATCAGGGTGAAGGCCCTGCCGCGTAGTTGCTGCCGTTGTTACGGTAACATACGTTGATTGTGGATCGCGTTGAGCGATCATCGCGGACGTCCGCCCCCGTCGCGATGGGCGCGAAGCCGTCGTGCCCACCTGTTGGCAGCCACCATACCGGTCCGCGCCGCGACGTTATCCAGGAGGAGAAATTCCATGTGCCGTCGAAATGCGTTGCACTTTTCTCGCGGCGCGCTCGCCGCGCTGGGTTTCACAGCTTTGACCGGGTTGGGCGGCTGTCCTGCGGCATTCGCGCAGGCGGTCACGGGAGCGCCCGGAGCGACGATCACCCTCGACGGCAAGCAGCTTCCGCCTCCCGCACCGAATTTCGGCGGCGTCATCAAGGAGAAAGCCTCGGAGTCACAGCCTTGGTGGGCGCCGCGCGTCGTGCCGCCAAAGGGTGCGCCGAACGTATTGCTGATCATGACGGACGACCAGGGATTCGGTGCACCCAGCACCTTTGGCGGCGTCATTCCCACCCCTGCAATGGACCGCATTGCAAACCAGGGGTTGCGCTTCACCAATTTCCATTCAACGTCACTTTGTTCGCCGACACGGGCTGCATTGATTACGGGGCGAAACCACCATTCGGTCGGCGCCGGGGTCGTCGGCGAAATTGCGACGGGCTATCCGGGTTATGATTCCATCATCCCGATCGAGAAAGGCACCATCGGCACGATCCTCAGGGAGAATGGCTACGCGACATCGTGGTTCGGCAAGAACCACAACACGCCTTCCTATCAATCGAGCCAGGCAGGGCCGTTCAATCAATGGCCAACGGGTATGGGCTTTGAATATTTCTACGGTTTTGTCGGCGGTGACGCCAGCCAATGGCAGCCCAACCTCTACCGCAATACGACTGCGATCTATCCCTTCGAAGGAAATCCGACCTGGAACCTGGAAACGGCGATGGCCGACGAGGCCATCCACTACATGAAGCAATTGAAGGAGATTGCCCCCGAGAAACCTTGGCTTGTCTATTACGTCCCGGGCGCCACCCATGCACCGCATCACCCCACACCGGAATGGGTCAAGAAGATCAGCGATATGCACCTCTTCGACGAAGGATGGAACAAGCTGCGCGAGACGATCTTCGCCAACCAAAAGCGGCTCGGCATCATGCCCGAGAACGCGCAACTGACGCCGTGGCCGAAGGAACTTCCGGAATGGGATAGCTTAGGCCTGGAAGAGAAGAAACTCTTTATCAAGCAGGCAGATATCTATGGCGCTTATCTCGCCTATGCCGACAATGAAATCGGTCGGGTCATTCAGGCCGTCGACGATCTCGGCGAACTCGACAATACGCTGATCATCTATATCGGCGGCGACAATGGCGCGAGCGCTGAAGGCATGCTGAACGGCACGCCGAACGAGTTCACCACCTTCAACGGAATCCCCGTGCCGGTGAAGGATCAATTGCTTTGGTATCCGTTCTGGGGATCGGAACGAACCTTCCCGCATTTCGCCGCGGCCTGGGCATGGGCGATGGACACGCCTTTCAAGTGGGTGAAGCAGGTGCCGTCGCATTTTGGCGGAACCTCTCAAGGTGTGGCGATGTCCTGGCCTGGCCATATCGATGACGTCGGCGGCATCCGTCGCCAGTTCCACCACGTCATCGACATCGTGCCCACGATCCTCGAAGCGACCGGCATCCCGACGCCTCAGACAATCAACGGCATCGAGCAACGCCCCATTGAAGGGGTGAGCATGATGTACACATGGGATAAGGCAAATGTCGATGCTGCCACCCGGCACACGACGCAATATTTCGAGATGCTCGGCAACCGCGCCATCTACGACAATGGCTGGGTGGCTGCGACGACGCCGGCGACCCGTCCATGGGAGTTGAGCACTGCGACGCCTCCCGATGTCATCAGTGGCTACAACTGGGAACTCTACAACGTCAACGATGATCCGACCCAGTTCAACGACCTTGCCGCCAAGCTGCCGGACAAGCTCAAGCAGATGCAGGACCTCTTCTATTCCGAGGCGAAGAAGTACAACGTCCTGCCATTGGACAATTCGACGCTTTCCCGCTGGAACACGCCGCGCCCGAACCTGACTGCCGGACGAACCGAGTTTGCCTATTCGGGAGAACTCAGCGGCGTGCCGCCCAGTGCAGCGCCGAGCGTCTTGAACAAGTCCTATACGATCACGGCCGAGGTCGAGATACCCGAAGGCGGCGCGGAGGGCATGATCGTCACCGAGGGCGGCCGGTTCGGCGGCTACGGCTTGTTCCTCAGCAAGGGCGACTTCGGCGTCGGGCGAGGCAGGGTGGTGTTTCTCTACAACCTTCTCGACCTGAAGCGCACCATGTGGGAAGGGCCGGAACTGGAACCCGGCAAACACGAGATCGTCTTCACGTTCAAGTCCGATGGTCCAGGCCTGGGAAAAGGCGGCACAGGCGTGCTGTCGGTGGACGGCAAGGACGTGGCGACGAACTCGGTCGAACACACGATCCCGGTCACCTTTCCGGAGGATGAAAGCTTCGACGTCGGGCAGGATACGCGCACCGGGGTCGCCATGGTCGAGTATCGGTACGACGCTCCGTTCAAGTTCACCGGCAAGATCAACGAGCTGACTTTCAAACTCGGCCAGTAGAAGCGAACGTGGGTCTCCGACGCAAACGCCGAGATGTTCAAGGAGGCGACATGCCTGAAACCATGCGAGCGAATTCCAAGCTCCTGCTTTCGGTGACGGGCGTGGTTGAAGCAGCCACGGGCCTGGCGTTGCTGCTGGTACCCGCTCTTCTGATTGAAGTGCTGCTCGGGGCAGCGCCAGATACCCCTGTCGACATGACCGTCGCCCGTGTCGCTGGTGCGGCAGTGCTCGCCTTGGCCGTCGCCTGCTGGCTTGGGCGGCACGAAGCGGGAGGCAAGGCCGTCAGAGGACTGGTATCGGCAATGCTTCTCTACAATGTTGCCGTCACCGCAATCCTGGCATTTTCCTGGCTCCGTCACGGCATTTCCGGCATCGCGTTTTGGCCAGTTGTCGTGGGGCACGTCGGGCTGACCGTCTGGTGCGTGGCGTGCGGATTGGCGTCACCGCGCATCGCAGACCGTTAGCTGGCTGTCATCGATATCCTCATGTTCACCTGCCGCAATCTGCTGGCAACCTTTACCGTGTCATTGCAAAGCAGCCTTTTTCCCGCAACGCAATTGGCCAGATGCACCCGCTGCGGTCATTGCGCGATATCCGAGAAGTCGCTCAGTCTGCATCGTCATTTGTCATACTCAGAGATGATGTGAGGCGGTAGCGAGACGATGACTGCTTTCGTGTTTCTCATGCCGTGGAGAGAGACTTCGGTCATGGAGGAACGTCTTCGATTTGTCGCCCGGCTGCTCGAGGGCAAGAGTATGAGCGATGGGTGCCGAGGCATATTCGCGGCGGTGGCGCGCTTGAAATGCTGCGCAATGGGTTTGGTCGAATCAGCTACGGTCATGCCCCCATTACCATCTCGATCAGCACGAATTGGTAAGGCGACGCTGCCCAAAATTGCGAAATTCACAAAAAATGTCGATTCCGCCTTTGGCGAGAGGAATCCAGTCACGCCCCCTGGGTTTTTCTAATGTTTTCAATGGATGCGTTTCGCTATAGTTGCAGAAAGAATAATTCTCGGCATGCGGGACCTTTATACTGCCGTAATTTGGGCGACTCGAATTTCCGCAAATATTTCAAAATGTAACTTCGGAGTGATCGGGATAATGTGGCAGCAATATGGCTATGTTTCTCAAGCACTTACTGTCGCGTTGCTGTTGCGCCTTCCAGAATGTCGCCCTATAACCCCCCGCCGTAACGCCTGATTAACTAAAAATAGTAACCGGCAAAGACAACGCTAAGGTTGAGGAACAAGACCATGACGACATACTACGTAGCTTCGAGCAGCAGCGGCGGCGGTAACGGCAGTGCCACGTCTCCTTTTCACACGATCAGCGACGCGATGGCGTCGGACCTTAAGCCCGGCGACGAGGTTGTGGTGCGCGCCGGCGTCTATAATGAGTCGGTGAACATGTACAAGGATGGTTCCGCCGCCGGCTACATTACCTTGCGGTCGGAGGTACCGGGTGGAGCGGTGATCCACTCAGCGTCGGGCGGCGCAAATGGTATTAACATCACTGCTAACTATGTGGCGGTCGAGGGCTTCGAGGTCTACGGGAGCGCTTCGCACGGCATTGTTGGTGATGGCGTCCACCATGTGAGGATCGCCAATAACGTTTCCCACGACAACGGTGCGTCCGGCATCGCCTTCGCCGGATCCGACTTCATCACGATCGAAGGGAACGAGACTTACAAAAATGCGAGTTCTGGCTGGTTTTCAGGCATCTCTCTCTACCAGAACCGGAATATCACCGGGGCGCCGGACGATGGCAGCTTCCGCAACATCATCCGGAACAACATCTCGCACGACAACGTCACGAAGTCGGGTGCGCACACCGATGGCAACGGCATCATCATCGACGATTTCCAGAGCACGCAGACGAGCGGTCATCCGAACTACACGTTTAAGACCCTGGTCGACAACAACCTCGTCTATGAGAACGGCAGCAAAGGCATCCAAGTTACCTGGAGCGACTCCGTCACGGTGAAAAACAACACCGCATACCACAACAATCAGGACCTGCTGAACGACGGCACCTGGCGCGGCGAACTCAGCAACGCGCAGTCCAGCAACAACACCTGGATCAACAACATCGCCGTAGCCGACCCGTCGGTGAACAAGAACAACACTGCGGTCGATAACACGTCGTACGGCGGCTATACCAACGCCAACGTCGTCTGGGCCAACAACGACACCTACAACGGCACGGCCGGCCAGGCCTCGGTCAGGACCGACGGCGGCAACGCTATGCCGAGCACGGCGAACGGCAACAAGCTCGGCGTCGACCCGAAATTCCTGGGAGCAGCGAGCGACAACTTCCACCTCGGCTCCGGCTCGGCAGCGATCGACGGCGGAACCGCCAAGTACGGCGTCGGCTCGGTCGATCTGGACGGCCACGCTCGCGTCGTTGGAACTGTCGATATGGGTGCCTACGAATCGGGCTCCAGTGCGACACCGGGAACGCCAACCACGCCGACGCAACCGACAACGCCAACCACGCCGACGAATCCGACAACGCCAACCACCCCGACGGAACCGACAACGCCGACCACGCCGACCACGCCGACGCAACCGACAACGCCAACGGCGCCGACAAAGGAATTCATCGGCACCAACGGTAACGACATCCTGCCGCACACCGGCCAGTCCAACGGCGGCAACGAAACCTTCAAGGGTCTCGGCGGTAGTGACGTGTTGAAGGGCGGGGCCGGCGCGGACGTGCTCGACGGCGGTACTGGCAATGACACGGCCAGCTATGCGGGCTCCGACGCGGTCAACGTCAACTTGGCGACTAAGGTCGCATCGGGCGGTCAGGCGACCGGCGACAAGATCGCCGGCATCGAAAACTTGACCGGCTCAAGCTACAACGACGTACTGACCGGCGGCAACGGCGGCGGCAACGTTCTCACTGGCGGGGCTGGCGCGGACAAGCTGGACGGCGGCGCCGGCAATGATGTCCTCATTGGTGGTGCCGGAAAGGACATTATGACCGGTGGCATCGGTGAGGATACGTTTATCTTGAAGGCACCGACGGAAACCGGGTCCGGCTTGAACCGCGACGTCATCACCGACTTCCAGCACGGCGTCGATAAGATCGACATCTCGGCGATCGATGCGAATGGCTCTGCGGCGGGCAATGGTACCTTCCATTTCCAGGCACAGGAGAATGCCTTGTTCGATCACAAGGCTGGCGCGCTCGCTTGGCACTATGACGACAACGCCGGATCCGCGAGCGATGTTACCGTTATCCAGGCCGACACGAACGGCGACGGCATTCATGACTTCGAGGTTCAGCTGAAGGGCCTCGTCCACCTGGGGGCAGGCGATTTTCTCCTGTAACGATAGCGTTGTGGCGGTCGTCCGATCGCCACAACACGCTGGCCGCAAAAGTCGGCTACTTCGGCGCGCGGATGAGGGAGCCCCATCCGCGCGCTGCGATTTTTCGGCAGGCGTCAGCCGGCCTTTCGGGCCGGCTTTGCGTAAACCGATAGCTCGTCAGAACGCCTCACCTCCCGCCATCAGGCGTATCGACGATCGTAGCGCGAATAGAATCAACTCCGACGAATTTCAGGCTGACAGGTCGCCAAGGACCTTTAGAATATGCTCTCGGATCGTGTTGGCCGTTTTTCCCGGTGATGCGGAAGTGACGTCGAGCACCAATGTGTTTGGGTGGAGTGGATCGAAAACCCCCGCCCTCCGACTGCGATCCCTCGAGGCTGCCACATCCGTGGATTTCAACCTTTGGCGTCGCTCGGGGTTCGAAACCCGGCGAGCCAGCTCCTCTTCATCACAGCAATCGCACCGGCACCAAAACGGCGTCGCAGCCTTCGGCAGCACCGGCGATCTGTTGAAAGGTACGAAGGCTCCGCTCATCACCATCCAAGCCGGCATGCGTGAAAATGAAATTGGCGGACGGCGCGTAAGCGGTGATTGCATCAAGGACGGTTTGTCGAACTCGACCTGTAAACTCCCATATTCCCTTTGGAAACGGGGCCGTTCCATCCTCATCCGGCAGACGCAGAATCGGGTTGTTGACCCGGTGGTTGTCGACAATTTTTGCCGAAACCATGGCGCTCAACTCTTTCGCGATGGTCAACTTCCCAACGCCCGGGAAGCCTATGAGCACGATGCGGACACCCATCTTTCGCGACACCTACATAGTTTTCGTTGATAATCATGTCGCCCGAAGACATGGCCGTAAATGCATGTTCCAATCGGATAGACGGTCCACGGCCCAGCAGCTTCGTTTTACGGAAGCCGCTCTACCTGTTTGGCGAAAGGCATGCTGCATGGATGGACACTTGAAAAATGGCGACCCCTGCAGGAATCGAACCTGCGACAACCTGCTTAGAAGGCAGGTGATTTCCCTTAACTCGGCCTATCAACAGCTATCAACAGATATATGCGGACAGCCTGAATCCCAAGGCTTGCAGGGCTTGTGGTGAATCGTGATAATAACTTTGGCAATCACGACGTATCACCCTTCCGCCGTTACCCCGGCGTTACCCCGGAAAGACCTATGGCAAAAGCCCTGACCGTTCGCGCAATCGAAGCATTCAAAGCGACGGACATTCGACAGGAAATTCCTGACGGCGGCTTGCCTGGCCTCTACCTGATCATTCAGCCTTCCGGCGTGACTAGCTGGGCCATCCGTTACAGGTTTGAAGGCAAGCCAAAGAAGTTCACGATCGGCCCCCTGCCCCTTTTTCCCTTGGCTAAAGCCCGCGAAGAGGCATCAAAGCTATTGCGCGACGTCTCGGAGGGTAACGACCCCGCGGCAGCCAAAGCGACCAAGAAGGCGCTCAAGCTCGATATCGTGAATGATGCGCTCGACGAGTTCATCAAGCGATATGTCGAGAAGAAAAACCGACCTTCGACTATCACAGAGAGGAAGCGGCTTTTTGATAAGGACGTCCGGCCGAAGTTCGGCAAACGGACAATGAAGAGCATCAAGAGACAAGAGATTGTCGCTCACCTGGACGAGGTCGCAGAGCGGGCGCCTATCGTCGCGAACCGGCTGCTTTCGCTGCTGAGGAAGTTTTTTAACTGGGCTGTTCAGCGCGATATTATCGACGTGTCACCGATGGAAAAGAAGATCGATAAACCCAGTGAAGAGACGACGCGCGATCGGGTTTTGACGGATGACGAAGTCAGGCTTCTCTGGCTGGCATCCGGAAACATCGGCTATCCTTTCGGACCAATGGCCCGGCTTCTGCTCTTGACCGCACAACGTCGTAGCGAGGTCTCTGGTGCCCGATGGTGGGAAATCGATCTGGCAGGAAACGACCAGCAATGGATTATTCCGCCTGAGCGATCGAAGAACCGGAAAGAGCATTTCGTCGCTCTTGCAGCTGAAACCATACGCCAAATCGAGACGCTACCAAAGATCCGGCCGGCCGACGACGAAGAGCCGATTTTTCTCTTCACGACAACGGGGGTGACAAAAGTCTCTGGGTATGGTCGAGCAAAAAAGAACATCGATGCGGAAATGCTGAAGATAGCCAGGGAGGAAGCCGAGGCGCTAGGCCAGTCCGGTGCCAAGGTCGAGCTTGAGCCTTGGACATTCCATGACTTGAGACGCACAGCAGCAAGTGGGATGGCTCGGCTGGGCGTCCCGGTGCATGTCGTCGAGGCAGTGATCAATCACCGATCGGGGTCGATCAAGGGCGTTGCAGCGGTTTACAATCGCTACGACTATGCCGAGGAAAAGCGGGCTGCGCTCATTGCATGGGCGGACCACGTCAAGGGTCTGGCTCCAGACGGGACCGCTGCTTCTAATGCGCTTCAGGTCTCGGGGGGAAAGTGAAAATCGAGATAGCCGCCTAAATAGGATGCGGCACGGTTTATGGCTCGGAAGTTCGGATATTGCGCCTT
The DNA here is from genome assembly GCF_023006465.1 of Rhizobium sp. PRIMUS64. NCBI lineage: Bacteria > Pseudomonadati > Pseudomonadota > Alphaproteobacteria > Hyphomicrobiales > Rhizobiaceae > Rhizobium > Rhizobium sp. PRIMUS64. The sequence goes on from NZ_JALBGX010000013.1 coordinate 54,438, forward strand.
GTATCCCCGCTTTTGGAAATATTTCTTAGTGCGGCAGTCCTCGTCCAACTCGCGCATGTTGATCTTCACGTCATAACAGCGCACGCGCACAGCATCTAAGGCCGGCACTCCAGTTTTCTTGTAAGGCTTCTTCTTCCGCCGGTAGCCGTAATAGCGGGCAACCGCACAGATATTTTCCCACTCGACGCCCGGGAAGGCCGCGCATATCTCATCGCGAGTGCCAGTCGGATAGAGCTTTTTCAGCAGCATCTTATCCAACGGGCCCCAAAGGTGACGTTTCCTGCATAGGCCGAGCGCCTGGCAGTGAGCACGAATGGCCCTTGCTGTCCGCGTGTAGAGAATTTGTTTCAGGGCGAAGTAGTCTGGATAAAACAGCCGGCATGCCAGGTTCTCGCCTTCCGTCCAAACCTTTTGGCCGAACAAGGTATATCCGGAACGAAGGATATGGCCGCGAAGGCGAGCAGCCGACGCCGCGCCTCGTGTTAGATCACGTAGGTGCAAAATCCCCTCCCCTAGGAAGGCTTCTTGACTTTCATGGTTCGGAAGACATTGAAGGTGCCCGCTTTATCCGTGAACGCTTCAACAATGGCGCCAGGCAACGCATTCAGCTCGCGCAATTGCAGAGCCATTTCGGCAAATCGTCGCTTGAGCCCATCGATTTCCGATGCCCGAACCTGTTCGATCCTGGCTTCTATCTCGGCTTTCTGTCGTAAAAGGTCTTCGAGTTCGGACATCTTGATAATCCTCTCGCTTAACGAGAGAATTTTTGAATCTCTGCACAACGAAGTCAACAAAAAGTATGTCAGCCGGCGCTCTCTTTTGAACTGGGCACGCCAATCTGGCACACAATGACGACCGTTTCGGTCTAAGGTGCAATCCGCCAGCCGCACGCACAAGCTGCGTTAACGATAGATTAATATGCAATTTGACGTCGAACAGAAATCTGCGATGTTAGCGGCGGGCAACTGAGGGGTTATCCGTGAAAATGTATCTGTCAGCTCGACGCTTCGGCGTCGCGGCGATTTCGCTCGCTTTGGCGGGCTGCACTACGACGCCGTCTGAATTCAACAACAAGCCGTCGGCGGTGAGCAAAGCCGCGCTTTGTAAGACGGCACTGGAAACGCAAGATCCAGCATTTCAATTCCAGCTCGTGGCGGAAGTGAACCGACGCGGGATGAGCATGTTGGAATGTGAGCGGATGGTCGCCCAGCAAAGGCAAGCAGCCGCGGTTCTCGTGGGGCTTGCATTGGTCGGGACGGCTGCTGCGGTATGCGCGAATGGAAATTGCGGCGGCGGAGCATACACTCCACCGCGGCGCTATCCAGGCAACTGTCAATACGATTGGCAATATGACGCCGCGGGCAATAAGTGCGGCGGCAGAAGCGCAATGTCGCGTCCGGGAGGTTGGTAATGCGGAAATTGATGGCGGTGTTGTATGCGAGCGCTCTGCTAGGCCCAAGCTTCGCAACCCCAGGCTTCGCGCAGAGCTTCGGCGGAAATGCCTGCGTGGATAATTGCGAGGGCCACAGGGCCGGCTATGAATGGGCGGAAAACAACGGTATTCAGAGCGAGGATGACTGTTCGGGTAACTCATCTTCTTTCGAAGAGGGATGCAGAACATATGTCGAAGACTCGGAACCCGAGGTTGAATACGATGACGACGGAAATGAGATTGAAGAGTAGCTCTACGGAACCGCGCTACGGCGTGCGCAAAGAACCAGATCAGACCTGGACGATATTCGATCGACGCACCGGCGAAACAGCCGAGCGGTCGGGCCTTATTCTTGCTCGGCTGAACCCAAATGTGGTGCTGGGACTGGTGCAGATCCTTGAGCAGATCGAGGACGCACCGAAGCGCCTACATTGATGAGCTCGCCCGACACCGCCACGCTCCTCGAAGACGCCGCCGACCGGATCGCAGATATTTCGCGAGCGGATCTCCAGATCATGCTTCGTCGGGCCGCGCTGCGACTGCGCAATGCCGGTGCGGTCTCAATGGAGGATGATGTCGAAGACGCCTTGCGAGACCTAGCTGGCGAGTTCGGGATGACGCGCAACGATACGATCAGGTTTATCGTCCGGGAATGGATGGAGAAGAACACCTATCTGCCCGTGCACAATGTCGATGAAGCCAGCGACGTGGATGGAACCGCTTGAACAGGTCCTAGTCGACCTCATAAACGGCCGCATTGTCCTGCACCTCGCGCAGCCCCTTATAAGAGGCATGCCGCAGGTTGCCATCTTCTGTCCAAGCCCTGTATTCGATCTCGGCGATCAGCGTCGGCTGCAGCCAGACAACGTTCTTGCGAGCGCCTGAGTATGGGAGCGGTGGCGTCTTGCGGGTGATCTTGTCCATCATGCCGCGAAGCTCTGAGACATCGCTCTCTTTGAAGCCTGTCCCGACCGACCCGACATAAACCAAGCCGTCACCCATGCGGGCGGCAAGGAGCAGTGACGCGATCTGGCGCCGCGCAGCCGTGGATCGCTCATAGCCAACGACGAAGAAGCTGTCGCTCTGGACGCACTTGATCTTCAGCCAGTCGCCGAGCCGGCCGGAGCGATAAGGCGCGTCCCGGCGCTTGGCGATTATGCCTTCCAACCCGTGTTCGCAAGCGCTTGCCAGCAGCTGATCGCCGTCGGCCTCGATCTCCTCGGAAAGCCGGATATCGCCCTGCTCGCCGGCCGGCACCAGATCATCGAGCAGATGCCGGCGCATGCTGAGTTCGGAATTTCTCAGATCGTGACCGTCGAAATAGAGCAGATCGAAGGCCATGAAGATGGCGTCGCTTGAAATCTTCTCGCCGACCCGGCCGCCGAGCGATTGTTGCAGCAGGCCGAAATCCGACCTGCCCTTCTCGTCGAGAACCACTGCCTCGCCATCGAGGATTGCCGTGCCAACAGGAAGCCACATGGCCGCTTGTTTGATCGCCGGGAAACGATGCGTCCAGTCATGGCCGCCGCGCGTCAGGATGCGAATGCCCGTCGGCTCGATATGAACCCCCAAGCGATAGCCATCCCATTTGATCTCATAAACCCAGTCGCTGCCCTTCGGCGGCTTGGTCTTCAGAAGCGCAAGACACGGCTCAATGCGATCTGGCATAGGGTCGAGGAGAAGGTTCGGCTGCGCAGGATTTCGCGCTTTGCGGGGCCGGGATCGAACCGGCTTATCAGCATCCTGCAGGAGCGGTTTGGGTTTTGGCGGCTTTGTCATGCCTCCATCCCATCAGCAACGTCTTAAAAAGCAATTGACCCAGATTGATTATTGACTCGCGCCCGTATGCGAACATAATAAGAACATCGGCGCGGCGGCCGCCAATCTGAAAATCGAAGATGTGGAGAAACGGATATGCGAGAGCAGCCGGTCAGCGAAGCCGTGGAAGATGGTGAATGGGATGCAGGTCCCGTTATGTGGCCACCGGAGAAGGAGATTGAGGTCTCCGCAGCTCACGAAAGCCTGGTCAAGGCTGTGGCGGGCAGTCGAGGCGTGAGGTTTTTCACTGCCTACATCATTGATGTGCCCAGCGATTGCTTTTTGGGAGATGTCCAGATGGCGATCGACGAGATAGCCGGGGAGGCCTGCGGAATCCTGTTGAGGAGGCACGTGACCGGGGTGGATTCCGAAACGGGTGAACCGGTTTTTACCGACGAAGCCACGAGACCATTCAAATTCCCCTGCGCTGATGGAGTCGAGAAAGCCATATCGATCTTCTGCGAGAATCTCAGCCTGGCAGGCATCTTCCCTCGTCGAGTGCAGCCATGAAACCCGAACGAGATGTGAGCGCGGCCAGTGACGAACGACGGGAAATTGAAGCTGTCCTCGCCTATCACGATGCAGATGCCTGGGCAGCGATCGGCACGCTACTCGATGACATCCGGCACCTTCGTAGGCAGTTGGCGTTGGCAGAAGGCGCCATGAGCCGAGGCATGACCCGTGGATGGTTGCCGGACTATGACCGTCGATGATTGGAATTCGTCCGACGCCGGCACGGGGCTAAAGTCATATGCAGGCAAGCGGGTGGGCGTGATCTGCGAGGAATGCGAGATTTTGAAATTCTTCGAGGGGGACGAGCTCATCGCAAAGCATGGCAATGCTTCTATGCCTTCGCTCCTCCCAACGCTCGCAAAGGAAAATCTCGGATGCCAGCGCACCGAAAACAGATACTACGAGCGGTGCAAGCTTACCTATCACCACGGTCCCGAAGAATGGGCACGGCGACATGGCTATGTGAAGCCTGAGGACGCGCAGAAGAGGGATCGTGCCCTCGGCGATCTGGCCGAGTGGGAGGGTCTGGTGGCCTTTTGCAGGAACGCCGATTGCAAACGGAAACGGCCGCTTGATCGATGGGCACTGCAAAAACGGCTCGGCAAGGATACGAAGATTTCGGCAATAGGTCCGCGACTGAAATGCAAATGCGGTCACCGCGGCGCCAACATCGTCATTGGCTATGTGTCGAGGTGATCTTGGAGCGCAAGAAAAGGAATGAGAATTGATTGCTGGATTGATTATCTGCGCATCGTTGACCGTCGTCGACGGCGACACGGTGAAATGCGATGGGCAGAACATGCGGCTGCTGGGAGAAGGTGTTCCGTTCGTCTCGGGCATCGATACGCCGGAGATCGGATCGCACGCGAAGTGCATCAAGGAACGGAAAATGGCGCTGATCGCCAAGGGCCGTCTGAAAGAGCTTTTGGCGGAAAAAGGATTGCGTGTCGTAATGAGCGGCGCAGTCGACAAGACGCCGTCGCACCGGCCGCTCGTTAACATCTATCGAACGAACGGTGAAGAGATCGGGAAGATGCTGCTCACGGAAGGCTTCGCACGGTCGTGGAGCCCGAGACGCCGGAATAATTGGTGTGAATAATCCTCTGGAGGCCGCCCAACGTACAGGAGACAATATACTTTGGGTTAGGAAGTATTCGCTGAGCGGCCTACTTAAATAGTAGCAGAACAACATCGTCACTCGAAATCATTTTGACCCTCAGAGCGAAATCGTACGTGATCGCCACTCATGGTCAGTTGATCGCGTCATTTCCAGAGATAGCCCAAAGCTTCAGGACGATTGGTGCATATCAATTTTATGCCCCAGGGGAACAAATCCCGGATCCGCGAGTACGACGGTCGGCCGCGCGGAACATGATGTCATGTCGGTCACCGCGCGGCTAACTCCCCTCAACTAGCCTCGCCTTTGGGCGGGGCTTTTTTCCGGATGATCACTCAGTCGATTTTCAGCCAGCACCTCAACCAAGCAACGGCGCCGTCGCTGGCATATGCAACCGAAGAAGCAACGTTGGGAACTTTTCCGATGATCTACGGTTAGGCCACGAGGATCGCACAGGCGCCCCATACTGGGGTTGTCCGCTTCCCTCTTTCATCCTGTGCGGTCCGTCCTTTTCCAAATTGCCCCGTTTTCTTTTGATCCGCGCGGCGTGCAATGACGGGAACTTAAACGGTCCCTTTTTTGTTATATCTGCAGGAAAGCACGGGTAGTTTGTTCCTCCTGTGCAATCCAATAGACTGGCTCCGTCTCTCGGCGGGGCCTTTTTTTTCGAAATCGAGTCCCGTGGAAGCAAATGCAGTATCAGTCAATTGATTTTCAACCAATGTCGCAAGGCCGCAACAGCTCCGTCGCTCATATAGGCGACAATCCCGCCGATGGTCAGGCCAGCGAAGGCGATAAGCCCTGAGATACCGTAGCCGAGGGTCTTCATTTTTTTCCACTCTTCAAGGGTGGGGGCGACTGCTTCGTGGTTCTTCTCGACGGTCTCCGTGAGGTTTTTGATCTCCTCGCGGATCTGACCATCAACGTTGCTGCTGACTGTCACGGTCATGTCGAGCAGGTGGATCTGCTTCGCCTGCTCATCAAGCCGTCTGTGGATGACTGAACGGCTTTTGTGAGCATTATCCTTCTCGTCACTGACCTCGTCGCGAAGATGAGAAACGCTGTCCTCGATGCCGGTCAATCTGCCTTCGACCCGACCGAGCGCGCGAAGAATGTCGTCATTGGATGCCATTATGTCGACGCCTGCCTGTCTATGGATTGAACTTCAGCTTTTCGGTTTGGGAAATGCCGTTGGCGATGCGGTCAATCATGATCGGCTGCGGGTGCACCATGGATGCCGGAGTGCTCTCGCCGATCGCCGCCGCCGGCCGCACTACCGTTCCGATCGGCATAACAACGGCACTCGTCCCCTGATAGGTAATGACATTGCCAGCAATGCTGCCGATGATCTGTGTGCTCAGGCGCGCAACGCCGTCAGGGCCGGAATAGAGGTTTATGGTCTGCTCTGGTCGAAGGAAGCTCGCATCCGCCACGGTAATTGTGTTGTATGTGGCAATGCCGTCCGTCCCGGCCTGGACTGTAAGCGTCGTGCTGGAAAGCTCCAGCATGCTCGGCCACGCTCCACCTTTGGACGGCGACACCCACGCAGCGTAGGTATCGATCGCAGCATCACAGCAGGCCGATGTCTGCGCCATGATATCGTCGTGCAGGCGCCATTTGCCGGACGCATCCGTTCCGTCAGCCGGCCAGACGTTGTTTGCCGAATAGGCCTGAAACTCGGCCCGCAATCCCAGATCTCCGGCTCGAATAGTTCCAGTCGCCGGGGACGTACCACCCGCGAAATCGTAAGTGAAGGTGTTCGGGCCTGTGACGGTAATCACATAGTTGCCGTTGTAGGCGGTCGGCGTTGCCCCGGTAATGCTGACTGTCTGTCCGCTGACAAGCCCGGTAGTCCCGGCCGCTATAGTCGCCGTGGCAACTGTTCCCACCGAAGTGAGGGTAACGGTTTTTTGAATATCCGTGCGGCCGAGCGGCGGGAATGCGACGATGCGAACGCCAGGGTATTCAGCGCGAGCGCGCCCCACCAGGGACCGATAGTTTGTGTTGAACCACGTGTTGTACAACGTGGATATATCGTTCTGCCCCATCTGGTTTGCGATGACTGTGAACGGCCATTTGTTTCCATTGAAAGCGTAGATTTCGCGGATGATATCCCGGCGCCTGGTCGCGATGGCCGAGCCAGTCCCGGTATATTCGCGAACAGATCCCGCGCCGGGCATACCTACTAGGCAATGGGGAATTCGACCGATACCACCATTCTTGTCCAGCCAGCGGCGAAACCAGCCCAGATTGCCGCGCGTATCGGCCGCGGCGCTGAATTCCTGCCGGCTTTCACCCAGGCTGTCGACGAAGCCAAGGGCGATCGGACGGCCGTCCCAGTCGCCCTTCGCGACCATGAAGTCGAACCCGTAATATTGCGGCTGCGCCTGTGTGCCATAGCCGGTATCGAGCGCGACGGTGCTGTCGGCGTTCGGCGTATCCTTGAAGGCCAGCAACGTCGCGTGATCGATCGCGCCCCAGACGCGTTCGCCGCGATGCTTCTGGATGCGAAACACGGGCCAGATCTTTTCAGCGACTGCCGTATGGTAAAACACCCATAGCTCTATTTCACTTTCGGCCGCGACGTCTGGCGTGGTCAGTTCGTCCGTCCACGCGCCATTCGTCTGATCGGCAATGGTCACTGTATTCGAAGCTGCGACCTGCAACTGGTAGAAGACGCCTGCGACCCGGGCGAACATCGCATCGACGACAACGGAATTGCCCGGCGCGCCGATCGTGCCGGTGACGATGGTTTCCTGTGGCGAGTTTCCGCCTTCCGTCGAAGCGAAGCCGGACAGGTGAAACCTGAACGTCCGCGTTTCATAAGACGGCGTGCTGATGACCATCTTGGTGCACACATATTCGGTGCCGGCCGCGGCAGTGACGATGTTGCCCGAGGGCATGCGGTTGCGCGTGGCAAAGAACATGAAGCGATCGGGATCTCCGCCGCTTCCGCCCCCGGCATTCAACATCGGGTTCGTCAAGGCGAGCGAAATTGCGTTCATCATCGGCGTCTACTCCCAGCAGCCTTGAGCGGCGCCGAACTTATTGTGGCTGGCAATCTGGTTTGCGAACGGCCGATCCGTCTTCAGGATCGTCACCGATGTCTGAAGGCTCGGCGTCAGGCGAGAGAACCCGTCGCACACATTCTGCTTGCTGGTCGTCTGGCAACCCGAGATCAGCGCACAAAGCGGCAGCATCAGAAGTTGAAACTTCATCATCGATCGTGTTCCTTTCGCGCAGAACCTGGACGGATTTTGTGAGGGCGGCTGTTGCAGCCATCTGCTTGCCTTCGGACTGCCCAAGCCAACGGGCCGGGTAGAAGGCGAGGACGGCGCCGAGGGCGATAGCGGCCGGCAACTTTATGACGTCGGGGATCAGCGAGAGCATCAGATGCCCTCCAAACAGAACTGACGTTCTTTCTGCCGGCGGCGCGTCAGGCCGGGAAAGACGATCCCGGCGGCGCGGTTCCACTTCAGGAGAGCTTCGCAGCCTTCAGCGGTCTTGCCCGCGTTGATGAGCTTGACGGCGCTGGAGCCGCAAGCCGCCTTGATGCCGACGTTGTAGGAGAACGAGGTCAAGGCGACGAAGCGAGCATCCGGGAGCGGGACTTTGACGCAGCGCTCGATGCCAGCGGCATAGGTTTGCAGCTCGAGCGAGAGAATCGCCTTGCACTGTTCGACCGTCTTCCGGTCGCCAGGCTTCACCCCGTTAGTGCTGCCATAACAGATCGTCCAGGGCTTTCCTTGCGTGGCCGGGTCGGGATAGGCATTCTGGCGCAGCCCCTCGAACGATCCAACGAGCGCCACGGCCATAGCCGCGGCGGCACTACCCTTCTGTAGGCGGTTTGCCATTCAGATCTCCTGATACTTTTTGCTGGACGTAGATGCGGGCAATGATGGCTGCGACGGCCAGGAGGCCGGTGGCCGCGGACATCCCGAGCTGGATGTAGATGTTGCGAGACACCCAGGTGGCCGCCACGAAATTGTAGATCGGTTCGAGGATGATGAAGACGAGCGCCAGGGCCATCAAGCGCACCGACCAGGCATGCTTGAGCACTGCGCGCCAGTTATGGACGAGCATGGGGTGAGCTCCAGATGTGGATTTGGTTAGGCCCGCTAGATCAGGTTCGCCGGTAAGTAGGCGAGATAGCGAAAGATCATGGCCGCACCTCCGCTATTCCGGCTGCAGAACCTGGGCGGCGCGATCGGAGCCGATGGCGCCAGTCAGGAAGGTCTGAAGCGTGCCGAAGAATTCGCTATCGGAGCGGACCTCTGTTGCTGAATTCCAGATGCCACGAAGCTTGGCGGACTGCGTCGCCATGGCGGCGTCTACCGTGTTCGCCTCGGCGTCGGAGAGGCGAGTCCAGAGGAGCATTTTGGGGATGATGTGGATCGTACTGGCTGGGGGGCTAAGGAAGGCGATCAATTCCGCATTGTCGTCCGCGAGTTCTTCCGTTGCGAATTTCTGGGATGCGGCGAATGCGGCGGTGATGTTTCCATCTTCTCTTTTCACGAACATCTTAAAATCCTACCCTTGGCAGTTGGTAATCTTCCCAACCCATTGAAGTTAAAATGACAGTGCCGTTCGCCACGTTGAAATTTACCGCCTCATAAATTTGTTTGCTCGCGTTGGTTCTTACCTTATTAGTTCCGGCAAAGTTAACGCTGTTGGCCGATGTTGCGGATGATGCGACAGCATGCATTGACCATGCGGCAGTAGACGGCAAGTTGCCATCGTAAAGCTTTGCGTCAACAGATGCGTTAACGACTGCACTAATCGCGCCGGATAAATCCATAATCATGTCGACTGATAAGAGATTAGGTGCGGCGATAAGCGAGACCAAAGCTTTTGAAAACGACGATGTTATACTGCTTTCTTGTATTACGGTCGTCAGTAGGCATTTATTGCCGGACTGCGTATAATCTCTAATAACGCTGGAGGCGTCCGTGACCACGCTCCAAAAACGCCCGACCAAGGTATACCCTGCCGGAACTGTCGGAGTCGTCGCCGACAGCGAATACAGCCAGTCAAACGAACCGTCGGCGTCCTTGGAGATTGCGTGGAGGTGATAGGTCGAGCTTGCGGCCAGGGAGCCAGCGTCAAGACCACCAGACCCATTTCCGGCCGCCCAAACAGCATTGATATTCTTGGACATTGAGGCGGCGTTTTTCACATACCGCCCGTTCCTCTTGAATGCGCCGGTGCCGACGGTGATTGTCGTCCCGCTCGTTCGGACGGTTATTAGGCCATTTAGGTAGTCTGGCACGCCCTCGTTGACGTTGAGAAGGTTGTGGCCGTCCAGATCGATATCATCGTTGATGGTTTGATTGATAACCACCCCGGCGCTCGACCAAGTGACAACTTCGACGCCGCCGGCAACCAGAGCGCCGACACCGGACGCCTTGCGATACATGCCAGTCGTGATGTCGGAAGAGAACGTAACGGAAGGCTGCGCCTGCGTCCCATCGGCGTTCTTGAGCGGCGCCGTCATCGGCGCCGAGCCATCACGCGGCAGCGAGTTGGTGATTTCGTTGCCGAGGTCGGTGGTCAGTGCGTTCCACGGCACCGGGTCGATGACCTGGCCGACAGAGGGTGTCGTTCCGGCGGGTTTGGAATAGACGCCTGAGGAATTTCTGGGCATTCACCTTACTCCAAAATATGGCTCGGTTGTTGCCGAGCGGCAACTCGACTAACGCGAGTTTTCGTGCGTTTTATTCTCCATCATCGGGAGAAAATTAATGAAAGCCGCACCACTTCTCGTTGCTATCGTCGCCACCCTCGCTGGGTGCGCCACCTCTGGCGAGGAGGTTCCGACGCCGTCTGGTGGCACCATGCATCAAGCGAAGTGCAACGGATCGCCGAATGAGTGTCTGAAGTCAGCCGCCAAGGTCTGCAAAGGCAAATACCAAGTCCTGGACAGCTCCAGCAATTCCGGCGGGTTGATCGCCGATATCATGCCTGGCCCTATCACCTGGTACCGGATGAGCTATTCGTGCGGCGTGACAGACGGTCGCCTGCCGACCTTTCCGTTCCGAGGCCAGCAGTATACTCCCGCCCCAGTAATTTACGCTCCTCAGGCATCCCCTACGATGAGAACGACAAACTGCAACCGCTATGGCAATAACGTGTCCTGCACGACTTTCTAGCCCCGCGAATTGCGAGGCCATCAATGGTGTAGTATTGGTTGCGCCATGCAGATCGATCACGACCCGAATGAACCGAAGCTTGACCGCGGACCTGGGCCGTGGAAGTCGCTGTTCGTGATTCTGCTCGTTGGTTTTCTCATCAATCTCTTCACGAGATCGATTGATTGGGTATCACTATCGCTAGGTGCCGGTATTGGCGGATGCCTTGTGGCCTGGGCGATCGAGATCACCGGCAACAAGGTTCCCGATTCATGGCGCAGTAAGTCTCGGAACTCCGGCGGCTCCTGATTCCACTAGCGCGGACACGAGCCGCGCCCGTAGTTGATCGTTCCGCGACAGCTGCTGTGTCCCTGCCCGCAACACATCCAGCGCGACGTCTGGGTTCGTCTCCATCAGCACGCGAGATAGTCGTTCCACAACGGACGGCGGCTGCCCGGTCAAGGTTCCGAGGGCCTTCGAAAGACCTGTTGTAATCGCGCCGATCGGGTCGCCCCGCACCAGACGCCCGATAACCGCCGGGTCGAACTGGTTCATGTCCGCAGCGTCCGCTAGGTTGTCGGCCGTTTTCGAATTGCCTAGCGCTGCGTTTGCGGTCCGGAACATCGTCTGTTCCCGCGCGATGCGGTCGGCAAGCTGTCCTCCGCGCTCCGGGGCAGCGAACGCAGGGAGTTCGGCTTCAAACTTCGGCGTCTGCAGCATTCGAGCTTTGTTCGTCGTCGGGGACGAAGACGCTCCCTCCAGGCGGGCGATCAGGGGGTCGATGTAGCCGGCGCGGAAATCCGCCTGTTCGCCGGCAGGCATCGCTTCGAACTCCGGGATGGTGTCTTGAGCCCTGCGGGAAATGCGGCTTGCCGCGCTGCCCGCGTCAACGGCCTCGATGCGGCGCGAGGCACGGGCAAATGCGTCGCGCGCGCCTACATACCCCTCGGAAGCATCGGCGAGCGCTTGGTCGACCAGCCCCTGAACGCGCGACAGGTAATGCGCACGATTACCGGCCCCCTGCGCTTCTGCTCGTTGGATCATGTCATCCAGGTCCAACTTCGCCCTGAACAAGGTGTCGAAGTCGGTAACTTGGGAATTGCCATCTGACAGCATGGAACGAACCCGCGTCAAAGCGCCTTCGATCGAGTCATTAGCAATCCGATCACGGGGGTTGACCATCTGGTTGACGCCCGGGCGGATCGTCCTGTCGATCTCTTCGAGGACAGGCGTGACGTTGACCGGGCCGGCATTTGCGCGGGCGGCTGGGTAGAGTTCGTTTGCCTCCGCGGTGCGCTGCGCCGTGCGGTCAGCGATACGGCGCCCGGCTGTATCAAAGGTATCAAAGCCTTCGGCCAGGTTATTCGCAAGCCGCTCGCCCTGCCCTGCCTGTCGCGCCATCAAAGCTTCAGCAAGCGGCTGCCGGTTATCATGCGGAACACGCGTAGAAGTCGACATCAGCCGCTCGCCGGTATACCCCATGGCGTCAGCGACGTTGAACATATCCTGGCCATCAGCCGTCGCAGCGCGCATGTTATTGGCGATACTCTCCGGGGTCTGGCCGGCGCGGCGCAGTGCCGTAGCGAGCGCTTCCCGCACATATCCATTCGGAGCGAATGGTGCTATCAATGGCGCGGCGGCGGATTTGACTAACTGCGTACCGCCGGCAATTGCTGCAGGCGCAATGGCGCCTATACCTGCTCCCAAAGCGAGCCCAACCCCGGAGTTGGCAAGCCTGTTAGTAAAGCCGTCCTCACCATTCCCGAATCCTGAGATAGTGCCGAGGATCGCACCTTCCTTTGCCGAGGCTGCTGTCACTCTCCCAAGCCCAGCCTCGCTCTTGATGGCGTTGGCAGTTGGAGAAAGTCCAGCCTTGGCGAGGCGGCTGGCACCCCATAGCGCGCCTGTTACCTTGCCTGCGATGTTGGCTGCCGGATGCTCCTCGTAGGCCTGTTCCTGCTCTCCACGAGTATCCGTCAAAGCTTGATCGTAGGTCTTTGCATCGCGCCATGGCAGAACATGCGAGCCTGCATAGTCGATGCCTGCACCGATCTCATCGGCATAACCCATCCCGACCATGTCGACGATGCCTTGACCGAACGAGTTGATGTTGCCTGTCACCTTCTCAAGTGTCGATTTCTCGGGCTGTGACGTGGCGTTCAGCGGCGGTGGTGCCGTAGCTGCGGCAGGCTGTTGCCCCTGAAGCTGTCGCACCGCGGCGCGCACCGCCTCATCATTGGGAGCATCGATATCGAAGGTCTCGCCGTTCACCTCGACAGTGTATGTTGGCATTTACTGTCTCCTTCGAATGGTGACGCCCGGAACATCAGTCGGGACAACGGCCGGGTCGCTAGGCGCTGATGGTGCCGCCACCTTTGCTCGCTCCTTCATTTTGGCAACGCCCTGCTCGACAGCATCGCGGAAGTCCTTCAAAGCAGTCCGGAAATGAGGCTCATCAAGCGAGCGATCCATGCGCGCCATGGCATCCTGAGCCTTGCCGCCCTCGACTTCAGTGATTTGGCCGCCGCCTTTGAGAAGCCCATAAGCTTGCAGGAACGCACCGCCCTGGAGCTGCTTGAGGCGTGTTAGAGCGTCCCGACCATCAGCCCCCATTGTCCAGGAAGGCCGAAACTGGTCGACCGAACCGACGATCGAATTTAGTCCCTTGCTGGTCAGCAACTCATCGATGTTCTTGATCGTCTGGTCGGCCTGCATCAGATCCGCAGGGAGTGACGAGACTGCTTCGCCAGCAGCCTTGCCTTCAGTGCTGCCCTGCGCCGTGTCTTTCGCTGCCTCATAATTCTCCTTCGTGGTGCGCTTCACTTCCTGGCCGCCAGGGCCGAGGGTGATCAGTTCCGTTCCGGTATCAACGGTGCGCGTCGTCGGCGCCGCCGTTGCTCCAGGCCCGAAATCCAGATCCTTGCCACCGCCCTTGTCACCCAACTGGCGATATCGCAGGTTCCCATCCTTGTCGTAGTAAGGGACGGTCGAGCCGTAAAATTTCTCTCCGCCGGCGCCACCAGGGGCTTGCCTGATTTCGCCGGTGCTCTTGTTGTAGAGCGTGCCGTCACTCATTCGCTCCCACTGACCATTGCTGAAATCGGCGATAACCTTGCCGTCGGCCCCGACGAGGCGACCGTTCACCTCTGTCGGTTTCGGCGTGCTCTGATAGATCGGCTGCACAGTCCCGGTGCGTGGGTCGCTGCGCAAGACGGTTCCATCCGGCAATGTCTGGAAACCGTACTCTGGCGGCTTCATCAGCGTCTGAAGCGATTGCGCGGCCATAGCCTTCATCGGCGCCGGGACGTTCGGATTGCTGAGCACCTTGACGAGCGCTTGCGCGCGCGGGTTCGCCATCGGGTTTGCTGACGGCGGCGGCGTGGCTCCATCCAATGCCTGGGCAAGACGCGCTTGGCCCGACTGCTGCGCCTGCGCAACCTGCTCTGGAGATGCAGGAGATCCGCCAAGCAGCGCCGGCATGATGCCACCGTTCGGATCGGCATTCATGAGCTGCTGGCTGTTCTGAAACTCAGGGGGGATCTGTGACGAAGGCATACCAACAGACGGCACGCTGGCGACGTTCGGCGTTGGTCCGACCGCGGACGATGGCAAAGCCGACAACGCAGCCTGCGGGACTCCCTGCGGCGGCATAGGCTGTGCTGGAGCGGATGCACGCATTTGCCCTGCAGCACCGGGCATTGGAATGCCGATCGACGGATCGAGGCTTGCAACTTCACCGGGGGCAGCGGCTTGCGGCATGGGAGGAGCAGCGTTCGGCCCGACCATCGGATCGATATAGCCAGGCGTCGGAGGCGGTGCGGGAGGATTGACCGGCGGCGGCTGGATTGGCGGCGCGGATGGCATGCCGCCGGCAGGTGCGCCCTGCTGACCACCAGAGCCACCATAGAAGGCCATGATCTTGTTCGCCGCGGCGCGCGGGTCCATGTTCGGATCGACGTTGTTCACGGAGAGATTGTTGCCGGGAACCGACTTGCCAGAGAGCAGGTTGATAGCGCCCTGCAAGCCCTGCTGATGGGCAAGCGCAAGCTCTCCATCGGTCGGAGCGCGCCCGAGCGCGTTCGTCAGCCCTGCGCGGTTGTCGTTTGTAAGCGCGACAAGCGCCTTGAGATTGGCAACAGGATCTTTGCGCATGTCACCTCGATCAGAGACGAGACCATACTGGCTGCCCGTCCCTCTGGTGAACTGCGCCAAGCCGGTTGCTCCTGTCGGAGAGACGGCGTTCGGGTTGAACGAGCTTTCCTTGCCGATCAGGTTCGTTGCATATCCCTGCATTTCAGGAGGCACGTTGGCTGCGATCAGGTTCTTCACATTGTCCGGAGCGGTTGCGACAGGGATATTGCCGCCAGCATCCACATTCGGCATTGACGAGCCGGTAGCGCCGGGATCAGCCGACTTGTTGCCACCGCCGAAGATCGACGACAGGAACCCGGCCTGCTTCTCAGGCGGGGTGTAAGGCTGGCCCGTCAGAGCCGCCATCCCTTCGGCCAAGCCTGCCTGTTCTGCCTCGCCCTGCTTGCGAATGGCGAGACCACCCATCAGCGCCTGTGCCATACGGGCAGCACCTTCCCAAGGCGATTGAATGGGGCTCGTGTCGGTGCCCTGCTGAAGCATCGCCGCCGCAAGGCGCTTGCGCGCGTCGGTGACACTTTCCTGCGATTGGCCGGTATCGCCGCCGAAGAGGAAACCCATCACAGAACCTCCGCGTAGTTGACCATCTTGAAGCCGCCAGGCCCTTCCGCGACGGCGTCAGGGAAGACACGCTCGACCTCATCGGCCATCACGCCAACCTGCCGGCCGCCGCCGAAGACATATTCGTATTCGTGGATTGGGATGCCCGCTTCCGTGACACCGATCTGATGAACGTCGCGCTTCAGCCGGCGATCGGACATAGCCCAGCCGCCAAGCAACGATGAACCGAGACCGAAGAGACCACCCATCGCCGCGTTCGACTTCGCTACCTGCTGGTTATAGACGCCCATCTGCTGATTGTAGTTTTCATTGATCAGCCCGGCCTGATCCACCGTCGGCAACTGCGTCGTCGGCGAATTGACGTAATTCGGCTGATTGACCTGCGAGCCCGACATCAGGGCCGAAATCTCGTTCAGCGGCTGGTTTCGCTCGGTCAGGATCGAGTTCTGCGCATTCGAATACATGTCGCCGAGATACTGGTCGGATGCGGCCTGCTTGCGCGTCGAAAAATCGCGTAGCGCATTGTTGTAGGCGGCCGAGCCCATCGAGATGCCCTTGTCGGCAAGGCTCTGATCGAGGCTCGCCTGATCGCGGTCCCACTGGTTGTTGAAGCCGGACTGCCAGTGATCGTTGACATATTTGTCGACATTGCCGGCGCTGAGATCGACATTGGTGCCGAGGATGCCGGAAATCTTGCCGGTCTGCTGGTTGGCGAGTTTGGAAAGCCCAAGCTGCGTCTGTTGCGTCTGATCATAGATCGCCTGGTTCTGCGGCGAATAGCTCTGATATGCCGAATAGGTCGGCAGTTGGTAGCTCTTGCCATTCTGGTCCTTCATCGTCTGGTAGCCGCTGATCTTGTATTCCAGCGAACCGTCCGGCGTGTACTGGTTGGTGTGGCTCAAGCCCGCATTGGCGATGGCGGTGTCGACGTTGGTGGCCGTCTGCGCCGCCGCGGTCTGTGTCGGATCGGGCGCTTTAGGTGCCTTCGGCGTGGAGACCATAGGGAAAGTCCTCTTTCAAAATTCCATAGAGCAGCGCATCACAGTCGCCGAAATAACCACGCTGGCGGCCTTCCAGACGGGCGCCGAGTCTATCGAGCGCCTTCTGGGCTGGAAGGTTGTCAGCGCGCGTCCTGAAAGTTGCACGCCGACATTCAAGCCGGTCGGCGACATATCGGAACACTGCCCGCATCAAGGTTGCCGACAACCGATCGGCAGCGAGCGAAACTTCAACATCGTGTTCGGTCCAGACGTTGAACACATAGGCCGCGATGATGCGGCCGCCTTCGATCTGCGCCATGGCCGTAAAGGGCGGATGGAATGTCACCCCGATCTTGGCCCCTACCCATGCTGCGATATCCTCGCAGGGTTCGGAGACGATCAAATCGGAGCGCCTTTTTCGTAAAGGACGGAGCCGCCGACCACCGCCGCCTCGGAGACAGAGCCTGATGCGCCGGAGATCAGAGCCCGGATCGTCGGCGCGAGCGCTGAGCCGGCGCCACCTGCCGACGCAAATTTCCGAACGACCGCTGTACCGGGGAATTTCGAGACACCCCAAATCGCAGAGCCCCATTTCGCAGCCGCATTGTTTTCGATGGCCGACAGAAGCGCTGTCGGTATCTTCGTCTGGTAGTCGAACGACATGCCGGCATACATCAGCGTCGAAACACCGATCTGCGCCGTCACTCCGATCAGCTTCGAAAATTTGGTCGCCATATCTTCGCCGTAGCGGTTCCATGCTCCGACCATGAGGGCGTCGATCGCCGCGCCATTGTCATTGGCCCCGACTTCAGCTTCGTAAACTCTCCCGTCGGCCGCTCCGAAAAACAGCCGGTCCTGCCAGTTCCCCCAGCAGGAGGCGGCAAGCCCGACGAAGCGGCACCAGGCGCCGGTTTCGGTGTTCATGACGTACTGATATGGCCCGAGAGACGACGGCAGGTTGACGATTGCCATCTGTCTTGCGGGGAAGCTCGCAAGTTGCCATTCGTCCGAAGTCGTTCCGGCCGTCGCCACCGTTTCGCGCCAGGTCGGGCCGATCTTGGCGGTGATTGCCCCGAGGCTTGTTGCCCCGCGATCGAGCTGCACGGCCTTGGTGATCGGCACGATGCCGTCCGTGGTCATGATGGCGAGATCCGCACCGACAGACAGAAAGCAGCGATCGGTTCCGAGCGGACGCCCGAGCTTGAACGTGCCGAGCAATCCCCAATTCGATGAGCTGGACGGATCGGAACCCTGATAGACGATGATCTCGCCCTCGGAGGACATCAGCACCAGGCACTGTTGCAGGCCGGTGGAGACAGGGATGGTCCAGACCCCGATCCCAACCAGCGTGCCACCATATTTCATATTGCCGCCGACCGGCAGAACCGTCGCCGTGCCGCTGACGGCGTCGGTGGCGAGATACCAGACGTTTGTCGAGTTCTTCTCGATGAACCAGAGCCGCGAGCGATATGCCGTCACGGCGATCAGCAGCGACGAATCCGGAATGCCGGTGATCATCGTCGACGAGACATATGGCGTTGCAACGGCGCCCGTCTCCAACTGAGCATTGGTGACAGAGCCGGCCACCGTCAGCGTCAACGTGCCGGCTGTAGGCGTGAATGTCAGCGTGACGCGATTGCCGACGCCAGTCCCGTTCAAGACGCCTGCGAAGGCTCCTGAGAGCGTTACAGAGCCGGTTCCGAAGAAGCTCAGGGTATATTGGATGGCCTTGACCGAAACGTTCTGCGTTGCGAGCGTTGCGGTCCCGACCAGCATGTTGTTGGTCCACGTCGTGCCGTTGTAGAGAAGCGGGAGATCAATGCCGTTGACCATCCGCAGATACTCTTGGCCGGCCGGGTTGGTGTACTGCTGGACCGACCATCGTGCACTGGATAGGCCGGACACCACCGCAGCCCCAACTGCCCCGCCGGCCGTCACGTCGAATATCTTGGCGCCGGCCGCGGCAAACAGACGATTGCTCACCCCGACATATGGGATGATCGTCTGCACGTTGGCAGCGAGACCCGTTGCGAAGGCGAAATTGCCATAGCGGGCGCGGACCCGGTTGGCCTCGGGGAAAAAGTTGTCGAGCTGGAAAGCAGCGTCTTTCGGCATGTCCGCCATCTCGACGTCGGTTCGCCAGCCCCCAGTGGGCGCGATCCAGTCCTTGCTTGGCGAAACGCGGCCGGTGCGCCCGTTCGGAGGGATGGGTTTTCTTGTCATAGACTTGGAGCGATGATGGTGCCGGGCCAGAAGTTGTCAGGGATTTCGCCGCGGTTGGGCAGCGACAGACTCACGGGCTGAGCGGCGCGATCTGCACCGACGGCCGACTCTTTCGCACGCTCGTAGTTTTCGAGCTCTTCGCCGTAGTCCAGCCCCTTCGCCCGCTTCCAGCGCCAGATCAGCGAAAGCTCGAGAAGGTCTTCGGAGAAACGAGCCGTATCGGTATCGTTCGACCAGTTTTCGGCAAATGTCGTGCCGCCGTTGACCGCGATCCAGTATTTCGAGACGTACTCGTAGCGCAGTGTTTCACCGACATCATTCGGGAAGAACGCCAGCTTGCCGCCAAGCATGCGGTAGATCTGCGGGACCGGGTTGGAATTGAGGATGGTGTTCCGCTCCCAGGTCTGCGGCTCGACAGGGCCATTGAGCTGCCAGAGGCGGGATGTGTTCCAGACCACCGAATTGGCGACAAAGCGCTGAAAGTCGACGGGCGGCTCGGCAGGCTCAGGGATTGCTCCGGTCGCCGTGAAATTCCTTGTGGTCGTCAGCACAGACCAATCATGATCTTTCAGCAGGTCCTTTCCGGCCCGATACGACAGGATCTGCAATTGCCTTACCTGTGGATCCGCAGACGACATGACGGCCGCCGGCGGATCTAGGTCGATTTCCGCGCATACGTTCTGGATGATGGTCAGGAGCGACATGCGCGGATCTCCGGCTTAGGCAGCTGCGCGGCCGCGGCCACCCTGGCGTTCTTTTTCCATTGCCTCGAAGCGCGAGGCCATGTCCTTCATCTGATCCTGCAGGCGGCCGACTTCGTCCTTGAGACGCTCGTTCTCAGCGGCAAAGGCCGAAGCGGCTCGCGAGTCCTGCGCGGATGCAAGATAGCCCTGCGCCGCGGCGACGAGTTCGTTCGCGCCCATACCGATCTTCTGCTTGGCGGTGTCCGAGAGCGCGGCAAGCTGCTCGACGGTATAGATGTTGATCGCTTCCAGTTCCTTGATCTGGCTGGGCTTCAGGAAGGCCCATTGCGCCAGTGGAGTGCCGACAAGCTGCTCGCGAGCCTCGGCGCCTTCCTTGAACCGCTTATAGGCGTCAGAAAAGCGGAGTTTGTCGTTCTCCGTTACCTCGCGGTAGACTTCGGTGTGCTTGTCGCCGGCGATGAAGATGCGCACAAATTCCCTATCGGCGAAGATCGGGCGCCCTTCCTTCTCCGTCAGAAAGGTCTGCTCGACCGGTTCGAGGCTGAAGGAGGCATAAATTCCGGTGTTGCTGTCGGCCATGGTGCTGTCTCGCTGTTGATGGCGGGGAAAGGAAACGGGCGCCGAAGCGCCCGCCGTTTATCACTTGCTGGTGTCAGTCGACTTTGCGGGGGCTGCCTTCTTGGCGGCCGGCGGCTCGACTTTTTCGGCGATCATAAGAAGCAATTCCTCGATCACCGCGGAGATGTCGCGGCCGGCCTCGCGGTCGGCAGCGATTTTCTTCTGAAGCTCATTCGTCAAGGACATGACAGCCTCCTTAGTTCACCTTCGACAGGAACGGACGCATCAGCGTTGCTTCCAGCACGCCCGTTGCGGTGATGGTGATCCCTGTGCCGTTCGCCGTGGCGTTGGCCGAGAGCGTGATGCTCTGGATGACGTTGTTCGGCGTGTAGGTGATGCCGGTGATGGTCGTGCCGCCGGGGATACCGGTGCCAGAGACAGCCGCACCGATGAACGGGCCTGCATTCGCGCTGAGACCGCCCAAGCTCGTCAGAACAGCCGAACCGTTTACAGTGGTTGCCGTAAACGTCTGATTGGCCGCCGCAAAGTTGACGTTGGCGATGGCCTTGGTGGTTGCCGTCGCCGATGCCGGGGCGCTCGCCTGGCCTGCTGTCGTTGTGGTTTCGGCAACCACAAGGGCTGCAGTCGCCGTGGAGATCAGGGCCGGAGCCTGACCGTTACGCTGGAGCCAGATGTAGTAGGTGCCAGCAGCGAGCGTGATAGACCCGATCGGGCCGCCCGTGATGGTCGGGGGCTGGGCGGCGCCCGAGAAGACGCCGCAGCGCTGGCCGACGACGGCGGCGGCCGTGGTCAGCAGCGAAGCGACATAATCCCTGGTCCACTGGAACCACTGGCCGGGCTGAAGGGTCGTCTGCGCGGCCAGCACGAGCTGGCAATAGACCCATTCGGATTCGCGGTCTCCGCCGGCGACAGCGCCGAGGGAGAAGTTCGGGCCCGGAATACCGGAGCCGGAAACGATCGGGCCTTCGACGACGAACGGGTTCGCGCCAAGACGATCGGACTGGATTGTTGCGACCGACATTTGCTTTTCCTTTCGTTGACGATCAGGCGAACAACACGCCCTGCAGGAAGGCGTTGTTCATGGTGAGGTTGCCGGCGAAGCCCATGAGCTGCACGAAGGCGTCCTGGTTGGTGTTCATGCGCTCGTCGCCGATCGGCGCCATGTCGCGGTCGCGGTGCGGGCGATAGAACAGGTACTTGGTGTTCAGGAAGAACATCTGGTTGAGGGGCGCGCCGCCGCCGAAGCCGCCGTCGAAGATCACATCGGCGCCCATGTACTGGAGCGACTGGAAGCCGGCCATGCCCTTGTCCGCCGAGGTGATGCGCTGGATTGCCTGCAGCGATTCCCAGTAGAGGCGGAAGAAGTTGTTGTCGGCGACAACAAGATCAGGCGCGTCGGAGCCGCGAACGCAGGACATGTAGAGCCGGTTCATGTAGCTCTGGATGTTGGCGTTCGAGGCGGCGGCACCACCGTCGGCCGAGGCCGAGAATTTCTGGTTGCGCCAGAAACCCCAGGTGGCGCGCGAAATGCCGCCGACGGTGCCAGACGTCGGAGAGGTCGAGACCAAGAGCTGCAGGCCGCCGATCTGACGCCCGCCATCGGCCGTGCCATCGGAATAGCAGTCGAGCGCGATGTTGTTCTTCAGCGTCGTTTCGGCGTTCTCGATGCGCTGCTCGAGCAGATCGAGGATCGCATCCTCGCCTGAGTTCTGCAGCTGTTCGAGGCCGGACATCGAGACGGCGACCGCGGCCTGCTTGAGGTCGTATTCGGCAGCCGTGATGACGTCGGAGGGCTGGACGTTGAGGATATCGTAGCCGGAATAGCGCTTGAAAGTGCTGTTTTCCTGGTACTGCAGTTCCTGGACGATGGTGCGGCCGCCGGAGATGGGCTTCTTGCGGCCACGGCTGTTCAGACGGGTGAGAAGACCATTGTTCTTCGTCACATCGTCGGCGACCGTGCCGCTGCGGTTGCGCAGCGTCGTGGTCACGATTTCAGAGAGATTTGGCGAGATTGCCATGGATCACTTCCTTTGATCACACCTGACCGCGCGCAGCGTGCATAGCGCTGCGAAGCGAGTCGCGGATGGAGGTTGGTTGGTCGGCCGCCACGCCACGGGTCGGACCCGGTGCCGATGAGCCGGAGATGGAGCGAGATGCCTTGCGGGCTTGATCGGCCGCGGCGGCTCTCTGTGCATTCGGATCGATCGCGGGCTGCGCAGTCTGGCTGATCAACTGCTGACGAATGTCCGGACGCATCCAGCATGCGGCGTCGTAGGCGTCCTTGAGGTTCGCTGCTCGCCCTGCGCTGATGAGGGCAACCATGTCGTCGAGAACGGCTTCGGCGTGCACGTTTGCTGGGTCGGAAATGAAGGCATTGACCTGAGTTTCAGTGTCTCGCTTCCGAAGTACCTGTTCAACCGTGGCCTCGACATTGACGGGCTGAGGGCGCGGCTGTTGCTGTGCCTGCTGCGGCTGGCGCTGCAGGATTTGTTCCGTCTGACCATTGACGAGGGCTGAGAGGTTTACCCCGGCCATCTTGGCGACGTGAATGACGGTATTGACCGGGTCGCGAATGAGCGACTGTTCCCAATCGATCGCCTTCCGCATGACGTCGGCGTGTGTCGTGCCGGCCTGCCTGACTATAGGCGTGAATTCTTCCAGGCCCTTGTAGTCCTGCAGAACCCGGAAGCCGTTGTCGACCTCCTGCTCTCGCTTGGCGACGGCGGCTTGCACCTCGGGCGGCAAAGTCCCGAACTGGGCCTTTGCCTCAGCCGACCAACCAGGCGGAACGCGATGCGTCGTTGCGGCTGGCTGCTGTTCGGGCGCTACTGCTGGCGTCTGTGGGGCTGCCGTGGCGGCGTTGCCTGCTGCTGGCGCATCTACAGGCTTCGGCACTGCCCCTGCGGCCGGGGTTCCCTTGTCTGCCTCCTTCGGGGCAAAGCGGCCGTGTTCGTCGCGCTGTCGATCCGTGTTGCTGGACGCCGAGACGTTACCGTCAGCACTGTCGATCGCAGCCCTGAGGCTGTCGCGGATGCTGATCGGCTTTTCGGTGGATGTGCCGAGGTCTTCGCTGCCGTTGCCGGCCTCGTTAATCAGATCTTCCATGTCGGATGTTTCCTATTTCGGGGATTGATGCCCGTTCAGGCGTTGTATTCGGCGTGAACTCGCCGCAATTCCTTGCGGATCTCCTTGCGATCCGTCTTCGGCTTTTCGATCGGCTGCGGCTTTTCGTTACCGATCTCGACCACGCCCGCCGCTCGATAGGCCGAGCGCAGCTTGGCTTTCGAGGTGTAATGCCGTCCGTCATGCATCGACTGGATATCGATGGCGTCGCTGACGAAATGCGGCGCCGGCAGATCGGACTGCGCGGGGTTCTGCACCGGCATGCAGTTGTGTGGCCATTTGTCGAGCTGGTGCCAGCCGCCGCAGACGCGGCAATAGCGTTCTCTCATGCTTCCCTCGTTCACTGGTAGGCTGGCGGCTGTTGCTGGAACTGCTGGAGCGCCTGCGCCGCCATGTCGCTACGCGCCTGCTCCACCGTGGCCTGATGCTCGATTTGCGCTTGGGCTACGCTGAGCTGGGCTTTCTTTTCCTCGGCGCCGGCTTTCACCTGTGCCGTCTTCAGATTGATCATCTGTTCAGGCGTTGGCTCCGGCGGAGGCCTTGGAGCGGTCGCCGACTGCGACAGCTGCGCACCTACCTGCTCCAGTGTGTTTTCGAGCTGGCGCCCTGCCCTGAAGCCTCGAGCGGCAAACAGCAACGTCTCAACCATCACAGGCACAAGCATTGGCGTCTGCTGCGCTATTGCACCCGCCTGCTGCATGAAGCCGCCGACCATCTGCACGAACTCCATGCGCCGTTGCTTCTCGGCGTCCTCGTCGGGCTCGATCGTCGAATCCGTCTCGATGTCGATCCTGAAGCCGCGCACGCTGTCATTGCGAAGCAGTTGCACGACTTCGTCGATCGTCGGCTGCTCCATCATCTTCTGCATTTCAGGCGGCAACTGAGGAGGCTGCGGCGGTGGCGCCGGCTGCCCCATCTGCTGGGCGCGCATTGCTGCCTGCTGCTGCATCATCTGCTGCTGTTGCATCTGCATCTCAACCTGCTGCTTCTGCGCTGCGGTCGGAAGCTGGATGCCGCTGACAAGCATCAACGTCTCGGGCTGGAACTGATCACAGATGATCTCGCCGGCCAGGTTGACGATATCGCGCGCAAACCGTGCCAGTTCGGCCTGGCGGTCGCGGATGCGGATAGAACCCCACTGGCTTTTGATGCGCTGCGCCGTCGCCGTCTCCGAGGCCTGCGTGTCGCCGCGGACGATGTCGGAGATGCCGGTGATCTGGTAAACGTCCTCGACAAGCTGCTTGCGCACCTCGATGCAGGCCACGATAACCTTCTGCACCTCGTCGATCGGCAGCGTCACGATTGCCTTTGAGCCGCCCTTATCGGTGAACGCGGCCCACTCAGGGATCGGCACCATCACCGTGTCGTTGTCAGGCCGCATGGCCTTTTCGATGGCCGGGGATACCGAGCCATCACCGGACGGATAGAAGATTTTCAACCGGAGCTGATCTGTCAGCTTGTTGATACGCTTCGTTAGAACGTCGATTTCGTCGCACTGGCCCTGGTAGTAGACATAGTCAGGGACCGGGATTAGCGAGCCGGTCGACAGTGTTCCGAATGCCGGCCGCGGGCAAGGAAAGAACCGCGTCAGCTTCAGCGGCGGCTCCGATACCTCCAGAGCCACAGGCGAACCCTCGGCAATCCAGACGGTGTAGTTCTCGCTCTTGCACCAGATTTCCCAGACGTACGTCTTACCCTCGTTCTGAGCGCGTTCGGTCTGGTTGGTCCCGTGATTGGAACCGGCCCCGTTTGCGGCAAGGCTTGCTCGTCCCTCGGGAAAGCGCTTGTCGAACTCCTCGTCGGTCATCGGCACGCGGCGCGCCACCCACGTTACATCCTTCCAACGGCGAGCCGGCGAGTGCAGGAAGTCAGACCAGTGGACATAGTCCATGCAGACCCGTTCATCGGTGATCTGTTCGGCTGGCGAGCCGCCGATATCGGCACCTGGAGCATTAGAAGGTTCTACGCCTATATCGAGCGGCTCGAAATCCGCTTCATACCGCAGCCACACCGTGCCGCGAGCGCAGAGCAGGAAGTCGTCGCGCACCGCCCGCATCAGGGAATCGAGATCCGCGTCATCGGCAGTGAACGCAAGATTGCGTTCGACGAGCTCCGAGGCCATGCGCGCGACCGGCTGCGAGTCCTTGAAGCGGCGCTCGACGACGGGCTGCGGCACACGGGCATAGACGGCCGGCTGCAGAACCGACACGTTCGCCCACAGCATCGGGAACCTGCGTTTCACACTCTGTTGGTCGGCCTGCTGCAGATAGATCTTCTCAATCTTGGTGCAGCGATCGACCCATGACTTGAAATACCGCTGCCCGCGCTCAAGCTCCTGCTGCCAGTGCGCGCCAACCTTTGCCAGGTCGTACTTCTCATCGCCCCCCAATGTCGTGGCTTCGTCGTCCATCAAACGTGCTCGCTCTGGGTCGGTGTGGAGTTGACGAAATCGTTGAATGTCATGGTCTGGAACGTCGGCAGAGGTTTCGGTTGTGGCTTCAGCGGCTCCGCGGCCAGGCCCGTGAAGATGATCGCAAGGCCGCCGAAAGCGTCGGCGCCGTGCGAAGCCCAATTGTGCAGGGGTACGTCGCGGAAAACGCTCAGATCCTCATCCCATTCTTTTCGGTAGTTCCTCAGGCACTTGATGCCTTGAGTGCATCCAGCCTGGTCGAACTCGATCTTGGCCAGGATGCGCCGCGTTCCGTTGATCCGGTCATGGACATAAGCGCGCTCGATCTTGCGGACCGTGCCAAGGTTTCTCGCCTTGACCTCCGCCAGCATCACTTCAATGCGTGTGAGGCCGCCGCGGGTCCACTCCCTGACGCGGATGTCGTGAGGCATGTTGTGCACGCCATAGACATAGCCGTACTCGTTTGCGCGCCGCTCGAGCTCGTCCAGCATGCCGTCCATGCCGGTGCCGGTGTGTTCGAAGTAGCCGATCATCCGGACACGGCTCGGGAGCACCTGGAAGAGCCAGACGCTGTTCGTGTCGTCCATGCCGATGTCGGATATCGTATGGACCGGGTAGCCGGCCACATGCGGATAGATGCCTATGCGATCCTCAGCGTCGGCGACCGCCATCTGATCCGAATAGTAGGCGCCCTCTACGCTGGCTTCGAACGCTTCCGCCGGCGACGAGGGATATTCGCGCTTCATGTCCCCGAGCTGCGTTTCAGCTTTCTTGACATACCAAGCCTTTTGCCCGTCCCTCAGTTCGATGCCTTGGTCAGCCAGAGTGCGAAAGTACTTCGCGAACGCTTCGGTGATGATGACGCCCTCGGGCGCGATCGAATACTGAGGTTCCTTCCACCACGGGAAGAAGTGGAATTTGAAGTCGAGCTCCGTTAGCTTCGACGACTGGCGCTGCTTGACCTGGGCGTCTTCGCAGAGCGTGTAGAAGTGACCCTCCTGCCCCTCGGCGGTGCTCTCGACGAAAACTAGCTGGCCGGCCTGCACGGTGTTCAGTGCACCCGTCCTGACTTCCCTCGCCTTGTCCGGGTACTTCGCGCAGAGCTTCCCATATTCTGAGATATGGAGGTATTGCAGCGTGCCCGATCGGAGAGACGTGCCGACTCGGATGCTCGAGTTATTTCCCAGAAGCAGTTCCGTCTGGTTGTCCCTCACGATCGGCACCGCCTCGCGGATGCCTTCGGGCAGGTTGTCGTAAGGGTACTTCACCTTGTCCCGAAAGATGGTCTGCGCGTCGCCAAGGGTGTGCGCAATCGTGCCGGCGCGAATGTCTCGATTGAACACGCAGGCATCAAGCATGAAGATCTGGATGAACGTCGTCAGCCCCAGTTGGCGGGCCTTCAGCAGCACGTTTAGATAATGCATCTGCTCGAAGAACGTCATCTGAGCCCAGTTCATTTCGAACCGCACCCGTTTACCCTCTTTGTCGGTGATCCAATAGAGGTTGTTCAGACGCCAGCGCCAGTCCGAAAACTGATCAACTGCCGCTTGGAAGTCCGCGGGTTTTGCCATTGATCGCTTCCAGCAGCTGAGAAACCTCGCCGGTCACGCCGTGTTCCAGCTCGACCTTGGCGCCATACTTTTTCGGCTTCAGCTTCTCGGCAATCCACTGCCGGGTTGAGATGCGGAGCTGCGAGCGTCGAAGCGCCTCGCCGTTCTCCTGCCATCCGGTCGTTTCACCGTCTGCGTTCTTCTTTTCCATCCAGTCGTTCGTGCCGTCGTCGGCAATCTCGACCATCTCGTCGACGAAGCCGTCGGCCTGGATTTCGCGCGCCTGCGCATACTTGGTCCGAAAAGCGGTCTTGTCGTCATCAGCCAGCCAGGCCAACACCGTCGACTTGGCCGGCATGGCGTCATCCCTGCAGATCGATCGAAGGCTTTCGCCGTCGGCGATCCGTTCGCAGATGATGTCAGCAAGGGAATGCGTGAATTTGGTGGGTCTGCCTGTCATGGTCCTGCCTTCTGATCGGCGGGGCTGCTGTAGCGTGACGTCACGTGACGTCACAGTGAGTGACGCCTAGAACAGCGCGATGATGTTGGAAGCCGTGGTTCCGGTGAGCGCCACGATGGCGGCATGAACCGGCAGGATCGTCCCGGCCGGCACATTCTTGAAGATGACAGGGTCCATATCCCGGCGTGGCGCAATGGAAACATCACCTGCCGTGCCAACATAAAGCGCGCGCGCATTAACGATGGCTGTATCGTTCGGTGTCACGACTGCGGCCCGCGAGGCCGGAGCAATCGAAGGGTCCATTGCAGTTCTCCGTAATTTTGATGGTTCGCAACCTGTTTGTTAGCTCGCGGGCGAGCCTAAGCGGAATATGAGAGAACCGCAGTCCCCGGTAGGTGGCCCCCTCGGGAACACTACTGCAGCGATACTAAGTGTGTTAGACTTCGGACCTTGTGGGAGGATCGAACATGTTGGGGCGGTTAGCGTCGATATTTGCCGTCATCGCTTTGTACTCGATGAGCTCAGGAAGCCTGATTTTTGCGCAAGAGCTTCCATCAACTTGCGTGGCCAATATTCCCCAAGTTGGCTGCGACACTCCGTCTCCGCATGCGACGATTAAAGGCCTTTTCGGTGGCGGGGGGACAAGCAATGATGAATACGGTGCGACAAATCCGGGCGACGCCGTCATGGGCGTCGGCGGCACGCCGGCCGGCCCACAGCCGCAGGGAGGACATGACGTCATTGGAGCTGACCCTCAGCTACCCGGGCTGCAGACTATTGTTGAAGATACACCTTTCGGCTTTTGCCCTCCCCCATGCCGCCGGTGATCCATGAAGGCCGATGCACTATCCACTCAAATGGCTGAGATCTACACGCTCATGTGTCGATCGGCTTTGAACAGGGATTATTACGGGGTGATGCTCGCCAGAACTCAGCGGCTGAGCACCTGGTTCGACATCCTCATTGCCATCGGCACGACCGGTAGTGGTATTTCAGCCCTTACGATATGGAATACGGATTATGGAAAGGTCGTATGGGCCTCGCTGAGCGCCGTTTCTGCGGTGCTTGCACTGACAAAACCGATCGTCCAATTAAACAAGAAGATCGAGCGCCTCAGCCGCTTGTTCGCGGGCCACTCCGACAACTACAGCACCTTGCTCATATTGGCGAGCAGGGCGAAACGTAGGAATGATCTGACTGAGGAGATGCTATCAACATTTGAGACGGCGGAGGCGCGGTACCTCGATTTGGCGAAAGACGATGATCCAATACCCGATCAAAAGCTCCAGCTAAAGTGCGAGGCGGCGGTAAGGCTCCGTCACCCTCCCGAGCTTGCGTGGTATCCGGCAAACGAAGGGGAACAGCCTCAAAATGCTTGATCCCAGCGACGCGACCTGTCGTAAAATGGGACGAGAAAGGAAGCGGGCATTCGCACTTCTTCTTTCTCTCCTCGTTCCTTTGATATCGGGGTGCGCGCAGACCAAAGTAACGAAAGCTTTTGCGTCGAGCCACGCCAACCAGGGTGGCGGTTGGGGCTCCCGCATAGTCGAGACGAAGCCTTTTGGACATTGCGCGCCACCGTGTCGGGTAAGGTAGCCACATCGCGGACTTCCCCATCGTGCAGATGACTAATTATCCGCATGGGGCCGAAAACAAAAAGGCCGCTACATTTCCGCGCGGCCTTTATCTCAAGACGCATTCCGCCCTTGCATTGGAAGCGTGTGTTCCAACAAGCCAGGACCGCGACATAGCGCAGAACGTCCCAAATCACTGCAGGAACTTATTCCACATCAGCGATTTGTGCAAGAGTCACATTGACTTGCACCAGTTTATCCAACGCTTCGATGGATGCAAGGATGGTTCCCTTAGATGTCACGCTCACAACCTTCGCAGCGTACTGGCTGAAGGGCGATCCCGGCCTGAGGTGCAGCGACGCACCGCGCTGGAATAGGCTCTTCATCTCTGCGCGTGACGGGGGCCGATTATATGTCTCCTGCCAAAGCTCTTGACGGCGGATACGGCGAGCGCGGCCGAGTAGAAATGCCTGCTCCTCTTCGAACTGAAGGAAGCGGAGTTTCCCGATAAGCCCCTCTGGAAATCGCAGCGGCGCCTCGAAGGGATTATTACCCGGGCGCAGGATGCCGGCAACGCCCTCGATCGCCTCGACTTCCGCGAAGTTCCTTTTTGGCAGGTTGACGAACGCATAGCCGACGAGAACCGGAAAGCGCTTATCGATCCATTTTTTGGTTCGGTGGTGAATAACCTCGCGTCGGATACAAGGCATAAAGACTTCAATCCCTTTGCGGTGGAGATGCCGCTCCAGAAGGCTGATATCCCGTTCGTCCTTGCGGTGATCGACGGTTCTATCGATGATGGACGGCGAGCGCTGTGCGCCTGGCGTCGTCCTGATTGCAAACCACGATTCCGCCGACCAGCCCTCGACGACCGCCGGGATCTGGTATTGTCGCGCATCCGCGCGCTCTTGCTTTAGCCTTTCACGCTGTATGAAATTCAATTCAGGATCTCCGATAGGTTCAAAACGGAAATTTCTTCTTTCGTAGGTATCTGCGTAAGCAAGTTCTCAGGAACCATGACCGACCACTCGTATCGGTCTTCGAAGCTCACCGCTGAGGCCTGCACCTGCTGCGCCGATGCCTTGAAGTTGAGTGAGGCAAAAGGGGAAGATCCGTTATCGGTCCACTTCTCTAGCCTTCGAAGGTTCGCCGGCTTAAAAAAGGATAACGCGTCACCCAAAAGGTCCCTAATCTCCGGGATCGCTCTGAGACTGTCGAACGCTGCTTTCCCTCGGCGCATGATCTCTTTGGTAGCAGCGTCCTGCCCGTCGGCTGCGCTCCAATTCGGAAGGGGTTTGCGAATATCACGGCAGACCGCCACGATTTTTTCCAATGCCGATCGAGGTCGAAAATCTGACGCAAACAGCGCAAGGCCCTCAACCTGCTGGCTACGGGCGCCAGGTGTCCGTGACGTCACTACCAAGCCTCCTCGGTTGACAAGGTCGTTATATAAGAACCTCGCGAACCCCGGTCCCTGCACGTCGATAATGACCCTAATGTCTTCCAGCTTGCTACCAGCAGCCAAAAGACGCAGCGCCAGAGGCTCAACCGCGCGAATCTTCGCCTCCAGCGCAGGCCATGCGGCAATATACGCCGCGCATTGAGCTTCTATCCGGAAGAGCCTCAAGGCCTCGGTGTAATCGGCGCCGAAGAACTTTCTTGCACAATCGATCCCGATGCATCGAACAGCATTTTCCTGGGGAAAATAGGCCAATCGACCGTTTTCGAACTTTGGCGACTTTGGGCTGCACAGCGGACACGGCACCCTTTCCCCACCCAACCGCAAAGACGTTGGCACATGGATATCATCTGACAGAAGGATTACCGGTCCATCACGAGGCGGCTTGGTTGTCGAGATATCGATGTAAGTCTCTGGCGACCCTGTTTGAGAAATATGCTTGCGCCATCCATCTACAAACTCTGCGGACGGGCGGCTTTCGAATTTCGGGAAGAACTTGAGATCATATTCTGACATGCAAATCTCCTCGTGGCTGACGAGAACCTTAGCTGATTCTGCAATTTTTCCGTTCGCTTCGTTCATGGATCGTTCCCGCCTTCCACGTAATCCACAGGCCTGGATGCCGCCTGCGCTGCAATCTCTGCGAGATAGGCGGCAGGATCGACGCGCTTCACTTCAGAGGCAGCGCCGAAAGTGCCTAGCTTATAATCCCGGAACTTGCGCTCGCCCGCCGGATCGAACTTGGCAGCGGCCACTGACCGCACCCAGCCAGGCGCCTTTGCGGCATTGACCTTCATCCGGTGCTCGTCCTTCGCAGCCTGGCGCCTGCCCGCCTTCTTGCCATTGCGCTTTGCTGGCTTCTCGGGCTTGCCCCAAAGAACCTTCTTGTTGCCGCGAGGCCTACCTGGCATCGTGTCGCTGTCGATACGATCGAGCGCCGCCCAAGCCGCGGCGTTCGTATCAAACGGACCTTCGACCACCTTGCCGCGCTGATCGGTGATCTGGAACTGGCCATCGCCGTCTCGGGTGACGTTAAGAATTTCGGTCATGCCGCGCCCTCAATTCGTTTTGCAATTTCTGTATGAACTGCCTGCCAGAACTCGAACAAACGCTCGCCCTGCTCGTGCTGCGGAACTCCATTCTTTTCCATGTGTGAGATGAGACCTGCCGAGATCTGGTGCCGGTATGCCTTCGCCAGCTTTTCCGATCGCGACCCGATGAGATTAACAGCAACCGCTCGAATTTTTCCGACCCGGCCCGTTAAAGGGAAGACGCAAATTTCAGCGGTCATGCGGCCTCCCTCCCCCCGAGCAAACCGAGCGCACGGGTCGGGGTTAGGGTTCCGTGCAAAAGGAAGTCTTTCAGCGTCCCCCTGACCAAGTGATGGACCGCGTGACCATGGCAGATCTGATCGAGGACGTTTTCGGCCTCGTTTTCATCGATCGGGACTTGATAAGGGGAATTGGTGTCATCGCCATAGGAGGCTACAGCGTAGGGGTTTTGCTCTATAGAGAACTCCGCGCTTTCTATACTAGAGAAAACTTCATGGGTTCCGTTAAAGGATTTAGTGGACATCTTTGTCCTCTCGCGAGTGGACATTTGAGGCCCTAAGCCATTTTCGCGAGTGGTCAAAAATGTCCAGTCGCGGCGCTTTCGGTCCTCTTCTCGCGCATCCCTTTTCGCAGTCAGGTAATCGGCAATCTGAGAGACCTTCTCCTCATTCTTCAGGAAAAGGTAGTTGTACGTGTCCGTTCGACTGGTGCGCCAAGCGTAAAGCCAGCCTCGCGCAACAAGAGCTGCTATCGCGCGCTGAACCGTTTTCTCTTTGCCGATCGAAATTGTCTCGCAAATCGTCCGGTAGGACGGATAGCAAAAAAGCGTTTCGCTGTTCACGCTTTCTAATAAGAAGACAGCCACGGCCTTTACCGTGGTTGTCATTGTCTTATCGAAGTCACGCATGATCCAGCTCTGCAGCTCAAGCCTCGCCGCAGTAAAAACCTTGCGTTCTTCGTTAGTGGGTTTCCCCTCAATCATGGGGAACTGGAGTGCCCATTCGTGTTGTGGTGGGGTATTCCGTGGCTTCAACCGAAAGCCCTCCGAGACACCCGAAACTTTTGTGCCAAGGCGCAGGCCTCCGCAGCCTGCAAAGAGGTCAAGGAGAAATTCGCTTTCAGGTGGGGGATGATGTCGGGCCGCGGCGGATTGTCCGCGACCCATTGCGCTGCCACGGTGACGGCCGGGTCCATGTTGATCTGGCGAGGCTCTGTCATGCAGCTTGGCCTTCCAGAATGGCGACGTTTGAATGGAGAACGTATCGAGCGTGGTGGCCAGGATAGGCCCCGCCGTGCATCTCGGTAATTGTCTCGATCGCGAACCCAAATTTACGCAATTTAAAAATGTAGTGCGCGGTACGAGGCGCCGGCTTATCGATCGAACTGAAGCCCCGCTTGCCTGCCTCAATGAGGACACGCAACGCCCAGGCGTCTCGACCTAAGACAGTAATCGGTGAACCCAAGGGCTCGCCCTTATCCAGAATCTGGACTCTCATACGTGTCCGTGCTCTACCTGAATTGCTCATCGGCGCTCCTAGAGGCTGCTGGTGACGGGGGGTCGCTGAAAAAGCGATTTCGTTAGGAGCGGTGGGGATCTCTGAGTTTGGCGACCTGGATCCCCGCCGCTTTTCGCTCGGAGCTCGCATCATGCCGACCGCTCCTTTGCCCGCCCTCGTTCCCAGGCGACCAATTCTTCCACTTTGAAAAGCTTGCGGCGGTTGACGATCATCGGCTGTGGAAAGCCGAGGCGGGCGTCGCGTTCCCACCTGTACAGCGATACCGGCGTAATCTGGTACCGGGTCGCCACCTGCTTTCCAGTCAAATATTCACGAGACGAATGTTCTGCATTCATACCCAAACTCCTGACGTTTTTGCACGGTTCTTATAATACAAGAACCACCAAGATCGGGCAAATATTAATGTGATGATTGCAATCTATTCACAGGTTAGTTATGCGTACGCGCGATAGGGAGATTCGATGGGCAGACCTGCGTCTAAAAACCCCAAGTCTGAAGCGCTAACGATTCGGCTGGATCCGAAAACGCGATTCATCCTGGATTACATGGCGAGGTTCAAAGGTCAGACGATCACCACCGTCGTCGAACGGGCCATACTCGCCGCGGCGGCAAATACGGTCATCACTCGTTCGGACGGGTACGAAGACTACCATACTACCTGGCAGGATCTTTGGGACGTCAGCGAGGGCGTCCGTGCACTTGAGGTTTCAAAGGTCCCCGAATTGATTCCTACGTTTGAGGAGGAGCGGCGCCTATCTTTCGTACGCAACCATTGGCCGTTTTTCTTTGCCACCGAAAAAAAGCAGACTTATCTCAATCACTATATCGATGTTCTTTGGCCGCGCATCGATGAGTTCATCCAGCTCCATGAGGACATGAAGCATAATGATTACTATGCGGCCGGGCACGCAATGGCTGATGCGTTGAAGAATGCCAAGCTGCAGCCTCCCAAGTGGCCGGTCGAACAACAGCCACCATCTAAGGGAAAGAGCGGCGGCAACTTCTCACGGGATCTCGACGAGGATATCCCTTTTTGAGATTGGGCCTATGCCCCTTTGCTTATGAGGCGAACGCCTGCGCCGCCATCGCTCGGCCCCTGATCAATAATCAAGACACCTGCTGCTTTGAGCGCGTCCGTCACGGCATCGAGCGTGCCGGTGCGAACACTTATGCGTTCGGCTCCAGCGGCTTCCATGTTCCTGATTGTATTGGCGCTGACACCCGCCTTTGCAGCAAGCTCGACCTGCTCCATTCCGATAAGAGAACGAGCGGCTTTGATCTGAAATCCAGTTATCGGCATTTTGTTTCCAACCAATGAATTTTGGTACCATACCCATTTTAATGTTGACTGCAACAAGAAACGCCGTCATGGTTAAGATACCAAGTTAATTTGGTGTCATACACAATTAGGAGCTAACCATGCCGAATGAAGCAATTGCGGCTACCGCCGAAGGCTTGCCCAACACCACCCGCCGTGCCCTTCTTTGGAGTCTCGCCGCTGCCTCGACGGCCGCAGCGGTCGCCGTCGCGCCTGATGCACATGGAGCCATCGCGACCGAGGCGCAAGCTCTTCCCCGCGACCAAGCAGAGAACCCTGCCTTGATCCTTGCCTGTCAGAAGTTCCATGGTGCGCTTGCCGAGCTTAAGGAAGCGCAGGATTCTTTGGAGTGGATTGCGGATGAGTGGCGGCATCAGTGGCCTTTGGCGCCCGAGGATCTGCTACTTGGGGCTAACGCGCAGGACGGTCGATATACCATGCCAGCCGAGCGGGACATCATCGGCCGCTTTCTCGTCAGGGACACGAGTGACCTGACGAAGAGGCTGGCGCCGAAATTCCGTCGGGAAAACAGGAAGACATGCTTCGTCATTCGGACGGCCGCCGAAGAGAGGGACGTCCTGAAAAGGTGGAAGCGGTCCACGCCAACGGGGCGAACCGAAAAGGCTCTCGCGCGAAACCGCGCCTACAGGACTAAGGCTATCAGGGAGTGCGAATTGCGCATCCAGTTGGCCGTCCAGTATGAGGCCGAGACCGCGCATCTTCGGGACATCTCTGGGGCTGATGCTGCGCGCCTGCGCATAAGGGACGCTGACATTCGTCTCCGGAGAGCCGCCGACGAAGTCTCTCATTGCCGCGCTCTGAGCCTGGCCGACTTAGCGATGAAAGCTAACGTCCTTGCTGTAACGGCTGGCGACCTCATGGAACTCACGAAACCTGACGCCACCCCGCTTGGGCAGATGGCCCGGTTCATAGAGTCCGTGGCAGAAGTCATCGGGAGGGCAGCCGTATGAGCAAAGTGGCCCAGGAGCTGCGGCGCGAAACGCTGGAGACGTACATTGAGGAACTGATCGCCATGCTCGATCTTCTGGATGGCGACGAGAACCTGGAACCTGACAACGACAACGAACCCAGCCTTGGCGCCCCTGAGCATGTCACGCAAACCCACTGGTATATGCCGGTGGGTACGGAACAGACCGACCTGGAAATCGAAGACGAGAACGACGAGGACGGCGGGGACGCCGAGCCGAACGGAGACGAGCTGGACAGCAACTTTTCCGAAGATGGATAGTGAGTCGGGTTCACAGATAGCCTCGATCAAACCTCGGCCGCCGTCACCGGTGAGCCGGGGTTTTCTCGTAGGCGAAATGCCGCCGCCGTTACCCCCAGCGTTACCCTGGAGCCGGCGAGAAAGCGAAGGTGGGGATAAGTTATTGAAATGGTGGCGACCCCTGCAGGAATCGAACCTGCGACAACCTGCTTAGAAGGCAGGTGCTCTATCCAGCTGAGCTAAGGGGCCGTCCGGCGGCCGCGTCTCATGAGCGCGACCGGATGCGGTATATCTGGACGAGAAATCTCAATGCGTCCAGGGCTGCGTGCGGGTATAGCGGAAATTGTCGGGATAGGCGACAACCTGGCGTGTCGGGTCCTTCGGCGCGATGACGCGGTATTCGATGCCGTTGCGCTGGGCATAGGCTTCGGCGAGTTCCTGCGATTCGAAGGTGAGCTTCACCTGCTGGCGCATATCGCCGGAGGAGGTATAGCCCATGATCGGATCGATCTTGCGCGGCGACTCCTGATCGAACTCAAGCACCCAGAGATGAGTCTTGGCCTTGCCGGACTGCATGGCGGTCTTGGCTGGACGATAGATCTTGGCAGACATGACTGCAGCGTCTCCGACTATGCGGGCAGCGCCCGCCTTACATGGCTCGATCCCCGTTTCCGGGGCTTTTGCTTCATCGCTAGAGATAACGCAAAGAGATGAATTTTGCTTAGCCGCGAATCCCCGCTTTTTCAAGAAAAAAGGCGGTGTACGACGCTGCTGGCGACTCCATAACGAGCCGATGCATTTGGGAAACAAGGATATCGACGGAGATGGCGGCAGCCATCTCTTGAAACCTCGGATTTCCACCCGGATTGCGCAATATTACCGATTGTCTCATGTTTTGATCACAACCCGATTGCCGCTGCCCGCCCTCGGCACTAGTTTACGGCTCAATCGCTTTCAGTGGATTTGCATTCATGATCAAACGTTCGGCGGAGTTCAATGCCATTGTGATTGGCGCGAGCATCACGGCGTTCTTCTACGTTGCCATCAGCTATGCTCAATATATCGGCCTGATCGCCCACGGCTGAGGCAGCCTTGTCCTGACGTCCAATTGCGCCAGTCGGATGGACTCGTGCGCCCGGCAAGCAGACTGGCGACCTATCAAGATTTTTCTGTCTTGCATCCACAGGTCCGGCGAGGAATCTTCGGCCAGAGCTGGATTTATGGGTTGCGACGGCGAAGTGAACCGTGTATCTCCCCTGCCATTCACGGTACGGAGTGTAGCGCAGTCTGGTAGCGCATCTGGTTTGGGACCAGAGGGTCGGGAGTTCGAATCTCTCCACTCCGACCATTCAATATCCCGATATAATTGAATTCCTTGACAGGCGCACCGCTGCTCACGGTCGCGCGCGCTACTTCGCCTTCTTCGTCGTCGTGGCGCTGACGATCCTGTCGCCCGGCTTGATTCCCAGTTTGGCGACGATGCCGGCATTGAGTTCGACGACGTATTTCACCGCGCTCATCGAATCGATGATGTCGCGCGAATAGGGCACTGCCTTTTCCTTGATGTGGCGGATCGTGCCGGTGTCATCGGCAAAGAGCATATCGAGCGGCAGGATGGTGTTTTCCATCCACATGGTGACGCGCCGCGGCTCATCGAAATCGAAGATCATGCCGGCATCGTCGGCCATGACCTTGCGAAACATCAGTCCGCGGGCGCGCTGATCAGGGGTCGAGGCAATCTCGACGGTGAAATGCAGCACCTTGCCCGCAGCGGTCTGGATGAGCAGCGGCTCCTTGTCGAACCGCATTTGCTCCTCGGCCAAAGCCGGCAGCGCGACCATGAAAAAAAGCGCCAATATGGCGCTTCTGATGGCATGAAACAGGGTAAGGCTGCTCATATTAGTGAGACCGGCTGGCCGGGCTCGGAACGTCGGGATGGATCTCAGCGGCCATCAGGCCCTTTTCGCCGTCGCCGAAGCGGACAAGAACCACCTGGCCGGGGCGCAGTTCCGTCAGGCCGAAGCGGCGGAGCGTTTCCATGTGCACGAAGATATCTTCTGTGCCCTCGCCGCGCGTCAGGAAGCCGAAGCCCTTGGTGCGGTTGAACCACTTGACCAGCGCACGCTCGAGTCCGCTCGTCGCGGTGACCTGCACATGGGTGCGCACCGGCGGCAGCTGCGAGGGATGAATCGCGGTCGACTGGTCCATCGAGAGGATCTTGAAAGCCTGGTAGCCGCGCTCGCGGCGCTGGATGAGTGCGACGATGCGCGTTCCCTCGAGGATCGTCTGGTAACCGTCGCGACGCAGGCAGGTGACGTGCAGGAGAACATCCTGCAAGCCGTTGTCCGGCACGATGAAGCCGAAACCCTTGGCGACGTCGAACCACTTGACGACGCCGGTGATTTCAACAAGATCGACTGGCTCTCCCGATAGCTCGTCGAGGTCGGAGTATTCGTTCGATGAAATCCTATCAGCCATTGTCGCCAGCCCCTCGAATACGCGTCACACTGTTACGGTTAACTGATTCTTCAAATCAAGATTAACATCTTGGTAACGGATAAGCGCAAGTCCTAGTTTTCGGTATTCCCAGCTGCACATTTTATAAAGATGACTTGCCCGAAGCTGACCTCGGCTTGCTGAAAAAAGCCAGCCCCAATAAAGGAGTAGATAGAATGCGTTATCTCCACACAATGGTACGCGTCAAAGACCTAGACGCCTCGCTCGCTTTTTACACCACGCTGTTCGGGCTGGAGGAGATTCGCCGCCACGAAAACGAGAAAGGCCGCTTTACCCTGGTTTTTCTGGCCGCTCGCGACGATCTCGACCGTGCGCGCAGCGAAAAAGCTCCCTGCCTCGAACTAACCTACAACTGGGACACGGAAGATTATAGCGGAGGACGCAATTTCGGCCACCTCGCTTATGAGGTCGACGATATTTACGCGACCTGCCAGAATCTGATGGACAACGGCGTCACTATCAACCGGCCGCCGCGCGACGGCAACATGGCCTTTGTGCGCTCGCCCGACGGCATCTCGATCGAAATCCTGCAAAAGGGCAGCCCGCTTCCGGCCACCGAACCCTGGGCCTCGATGGGCAATACCGGCGCCTGGTAAGGGTTTTCGCCGCAAGGCTTTTGCGAGGCTTGCGGCTTTTTCGATTTCGGGTCCGGCCGGCGCCTTGGCGCTTGCCGCGATCCAGCCCCGCAGGCAATCTCCTGGCGACTCGAAGCAGAAGAGAAGCGTTTTTCGCCGATTTTCCGCATCAACTGGAGACTGTCGCTTGCCTAACATGCAGATGCGGATGCCCGTAACGGGCGCTTTGCTGATCGCCACCTCGGTGCTGGCGCTGTCCGGCTGCGCGTCGGACAAGAAGGCGCTCGAATCCGCCGCAGCGGCTCCGGTAGCGCCGACCGCAGCACCACAGCTTGCCACGGCAACGGCTGCAAGCCCTGCCCCACGTTCGGTCTATACAGATCCCCGGCTCGTCAACGTCTCCGGCGCCCAGGGCGCGCCTCAGGTCGTGGCACAAGATCCGAATGCCGCCGTCCCGCCCGCCGGTTCGGCAACGGCAGCGCCCGCCAATATTGGCGGGCTGGTCCTGCAGTCGACCCGGATCAACGCGCAGGCGATGAGCATCTTTTCCGATCACCAGCCGGCGCCGCAGAACAACAGCACGTCCACCGTCATTCAGCCGCAGGCCTATGCGCCGGTGGAAGGTGCAGCGCCGGCGCGAAGCAGCGTCTACAGCCAGCCGCCCGCGCCCACACAGCCGGCAGAACCGGTGCTGCCGCAGCAATCCTCGCAGAATAGCGGCACGCAGCTTGCGCCCGTGCAAACGGCGTCACTGACGACGGGCAGCATTCCGGCCTCGACAATGAATGCCCTCTACAGCGCGCCGAAGCAGAACCTGCTCGGCAGTCTCTCCGGCCTGCTGCACAAGGCCGCCCTGCCCGGCATGACGCGTATCGCGCCGAATGGGCTGCATCTGCAAAACGACAAGGTCGAGGTCGGCTGCTTCAAGCCCGACCTCTTGAAAGTCATCAAGACGGTCGAAAGCCATTTCGGCCGACCGGTTATCGTCACCTCCGGCTATCGCGACGAGGAGCATAACCGCCTCGTCGGCGGTGCCGACGAATCGATGCACAAGAGCTGCGAGGCCGCCGACATCCAGATCGACGGTGTGACGAAATGGGATATCGCCGCCTATATCCGCTCGTTGCCGGACCGCGGCGGCGTCGGCACCTATTGCCATACGGATTCGG
The DNA here is from genome assembly GCF_023006465.1 of Rhizobium sp. PRIMUS64. Taxonomy (NCBI): domain Bacteria; kingdom Pseudomonadati; phylum Pseudomonadota; class Alphaproteobacteria; order Hyphomicrobiales; family Rhizobiaceae; genus Rhizobium; species Rhizobium sp. PRIMUS64. Next base: position 94,594 of record NZ_JALBGX010000013.1, read on the forward strand.
TCCACCTCGATACCGGCAAAACCCGTGACTGGAACTGGGGCTGCGGCGGCAAGCGAGCACCCATAACGACCGCAAGAGCGATCTGACCACCGCGCGATTTTCGCATTACGTTACGGCAGCGCCGCCTCGTCTCGATAAAGAAACAACCGACAGCCTATTGATTCAGCTTCAATAATCGGCTTCTCAAACGCACTCGGATTTCCTGTCATTTTTTTGAAAGAAACCGCAATTGCCGCTTGCGGGATTCAAAACGCCTGACTATAAGGGCGCCACCACGAAGGAAGCGCCCTTCGTCTATCGGTTAGGACACCAGATTTTCATTCTGGGAAGAGGGGTTCGACTCCCCTAGGGCGTGCCACTTTCTCTCCACATAGAAGCCATCACATCCGCTTGCAGAAGCCGGCGCGCGCTCCTATTTTAACGACGCTGGCTGCGCGCCCTTCGTCTATCGGTTAGGACGACAGATTCTCATTCTGTAAAGAGGGGTTCGACTCCCCTAGGGCGTACCAGCGGACCTGCTTAATGGCGCCTAAACCAGCCCGCTTGCTTATCTTTCCCGGCACCGTCGCCTCACGATACGAGGTTTTCCACAGCCGAAATAAATCGGCGAAAACGATGATTTTTTCGCGCCTTGGCGCTTGCGGCCTTCGACGGTGCTGACTATAAGGGCGCCACCACGAAGGAAGCGCCCTTCGTCTATCGGTTAGGACACCAGATTTTCATTCTGGGAAGAGGGGTTCGACTCCCCTAGGGCGTGCCACTTTTCTTCCAGAGATTCATCCATCTGTTCGGACCAGATTAGCGGCCTTATTTGCCGCTTGTGCCCCTCCTGCGCAAGCCTCGCCTCACGTCCGCGCTCTATGATCATGGCAAGTGGTGTACTTCGGTCGTTCGGAGCGCCGATCACCGCACTCGCCGGCGGGGCTGGAGAGATGCTTCGCATCCGACCTCCGCAACTGGCGCTTTAATCTAGCGTCTATGAGATGAAGAAAGCGGCGTGATCGATGGTCACGCCGCTTTCGTATGAGCAGCCACTTGCAATGCGCCGGCTCGCGATTTCTTATCTGGCAGGCAGAACTCGCGCTTCAAGTCTTTGATGACAAGTGAGGCGGCTAGAACAGGATGATTTTAGGCCCGGTCGGCCTAGCGGTGCGAGATGACTGTCGGAATACCGTGTTTTTAAGCCGACTCGATCAGCGCGCAGACCTTGTCGACGATCTCCATCTCCATGTCCGGATAGATGGGAAGGCAGAGCACCTGCTGTGCGGCCTCGGTTGCGACCGGCAGATTCGAGGGCTGCGAGGAA